>JADIMG010000024.1 GCA_017694875.1 Candidatus Gallipaludibacter merdavium | reverse complement strand
AACGGAGAACTGTGCGACATTGTTTCATTGTTTGACAAAGAACTTGATTACCTTGCCAAACTAAAAGCCATGAAACAACTCATCGGAGCCAAAAGCCTGAAACGTACAGTCCGTACCTTGACTCGAAGCGGAGAAATGTCTGGAGGTATGCTACCTCCTGTCTTCGTAGAACCGACCAATCCAACACCTTCTGTACCTTCGCTGCCACCTCCTCCCAATCCGCCTTATTCAGAACTGCCACCCGGATCGAGCACCATACCACCCATACAACCACCCGGCAAAGGAAGCGGAAACTACAATGGAGGCAATCATGATGGAGGTTCTACGACTTCAAAGACACCCAATGTAGATAAAATCTATAACAATTCATCCACGTTGACACAAGCAGAAAAAGAATATTTAGAAAACATTCTTGTAGAAATGAAGAAATGCAAAGCATACCAACTTCTGTTTGAGGCATTAGAAAAGAAAGGCATCAAATTTCAATTCAAAATGCAACCTAATTTAAACGTTAGTGCAACTTTTCATTTTAATAACACTATAGAATTCCAAGACAAAAATGGAATGTATGTTGGAATAAAAGAAGAGCTAGTACACGCTTTACAATATAATGTGCTTTATGGAGAAGCCATGAATACTAATAACATCGATTACAGATTTTCTATTGAATGGGAAGCCCATATATTTGTCGATGCAGCTTCTGTTCTACAAGATAATCAGGTATTTCGATCAGGTTATAACACAATATTCCACGGTTCTGATGAGCTAAAAGAAATGCACTATTCTTTAATGAATGCCATCTTAAAAGAAGAAAAATTTACTTATAATCACATTGAACTTTTTAAAGAAACATCTAAATATTGGAAGCAATATAAAGGAAATTACAAAGATGATTTTACCCCCAAAGGATTATTAAATTACATAAAAAAGTAAAACAATGAAAAATTTATTCACGACATTACTCCTGTTAATAGGATGTTCCATTAGTTTGGTAGCTCAAACAGATACAAAGCATTTTACTTGCCAAATTTCAGAAACAGGAAGCACTTATTTCTTTCCCAAACAAGAAACTAACGAAATATTAAAAAAGGGTGAAGGTCTATTAGACTTAAGTGCCTATCATGGGAATCTGACCTGGCATCAAGACAACGAAGTAAAACCATTTCAAGAATTAATAAACAACAAGACTTTTACAAAACAACGAATGCAAGAACTGGAAAAAGGAGAAAATATCCGTATCAAATCATATTTTGATGAAACAGGAATTGTAAAATACGTATGTTTTTGGCTTCCTAAAGGAAAAAAGACCTTGCTAACAGATGAAGAAATGTATGCTATTTATAAACAATATAAAGGCGTTAAGTATGACATTTCAAAAGCCAAAGTAATCAAAACAGAAACAGGATTAAAAAACCAATTTTATGTACCTATCCTATTTGGAATTCCATTTGAGGATTTGAAATATTAACCAGCTTCCTTGCTCCGTTGGCAATTGCCATGGAGCAAGGAACATTCTCCAATCCAAATCACCATGAAATACTTGTACTATTTTAGTATTTTCTTTTTATTTTTATCCTGCAACCGCACACCATATCCGGCAGACATCGAAGCGGTATTATCAAAGCGGTATTTTAGATTCAGCAGGAAAAAACTGACCCAACGAACAGAGAGATCGCAATCGTAACCGACATCGGGCTGAATCAATCTATGCTATACCGCATGCAAGAAGGCGTATTCGAAGGAGCCAACCAAGCGGATTTTGCCGATAAGAAAACATTGTACACGATAAAAGAAATGCCTAAAGATGATTATCAAGTCATCCGGGTGCCAGACATGACAGCTTACCGTTATGTACGTTATGTATCGCCCAAAGGAGGGAATGGCAATGTAGCCGAAATTGAATTTTATGGAGAAAAAGGCAAAAAGTTGACAGGGAAAAACATAGGAACACCGGGTGCTTGGTACAACGGCACGACAACTTGCGACAAAGCTTTTGACGGAAACATCTATACCTTTTTCGACGCACCTGAAGGAAAAGGTGATTTTGCCTGGACCGGATTAGACTTAGGGAAACCACAAAGCATCTGTGAAATACGATATTGCCCACGAATCGAAGATGGCCGTATCACATCCGGAAGAACATACGAATTATATTATTGGAACAACAATGAATGGGAAGTAGTCGAAAGAAAAAAAGCCGAATCTGAACAATTAATTTTTCAAGTGCCAGCTAACGGCTTATTTTACTTAAGAGACACGAAAAACGATGTGGAAAGCCACAAATTCTTTACCGTTAAAGAAGGGAAACAAGTATGGTTATAAACACTGCAAATTTAAAAGTCTTATTGCCTTCTTTAATTTTGGGAATAATCATCTTCCTGCTCCCTTTGCATTACGGAGTATGCAAAGGAATATTTGCCAATGAAAACTCTGCATGCAACTTATTGTTACTTCTGTCTCTTCTTGGATTGCCCAAATTCGTCCAACAATTCTGGTCAAAAAGGACAATCGGTCTTAACACTATTGATTACATAATAGGAATTTGTTTGCTTTACGGCATTTGCTCTTATTGCACGCATCAAAATGCAGCCCCATACATCCTATACAAATGGGGAGCAACCTTAATCGTCTATTGGTGGATACGTAGCCATACGTTACAATTAAACACCATACTTGTCGCTTCCTGCCTATCCGGAACGATACAAACAATATTAGCTATCGGCCAAATACAGGGATGGCTGGCAAGCCCTAATGCCTTTTTCCAAATAACCGGTTCATTTGGGAATCCAGGACCATTAGGCGGATATATAGCAATCACTTGATTTCATTGGGACTTCTAGTATACACAATCAAGAAACCTCATAAAATAGGAATTAGTCTACTGCTACTTTCATTAACTATACAATCATACGGTCTGTATTTAACAGATTCACGTGCGGCTTGGATAGCATCCTTATCCGGATTTATCTGTTTCATTAGTTTTTACAACCCCAAAAAGATAAATATTTTTTTTCAAAAGCGGCGAATAACTAAAATAACATTAGCAATCGGACTGTTTTGTATCATTGCAGGATTGATGTACAGTCATCGCCCAGCTTCAGCAAATGCCCGTCTGCTGATAGGAAGAGTATCAGCCAATATGATAGCGGACTCACCAATATTCGGACACGGACCCGAATCATTTTCTAAAAAATATATGCTATATCAAGCTGAGTATTTTAAACAACATCCTGATACAGAATGGGCT
>JADIMG010000023.1 GCA_017694875.1 Candidatus Gallipaludibacter merdavium | reverse complement strand
GGGTTCCACCTCTTCCCATTCCGAACAGAGAAGTTAAGCCCCGCCACGCCGATGGTACTGCGCAAGTGGGAGAGTAGGTAGCCGCCGTCTTTCGGGAGCCTTCCGGAACATTGTCCGGAGGGCTCCCTTGTTTTTTATGGCGCCGAAACTTATCGTATCCCTTCTCTATCTATTTTTTCATAACATCTTGCCTTACAAAAAAATAATACTAACATTTTTGTAGCTATACAAAAAATGTTTACCTTTGCCCGACTATAAAATCATGTTCAATAGGAATAGTACCGAATTGATAGAAAAACACATAGTCGAGCTACATCACATTTTACTAACTAAATAATATTATGGCAGAACAAAAATTAAATCTATTGGCAGATTTTCCAGCCGTTTCAACTAAGGAATGGATGGATAAAATTATTGCCGACCTCAAGGGGGCTGATTTTGAGAAAAAGCTCGTTTGGAGGACACCGGAAGGCTTCAATGTGATGCCTTTTTATCGTCAGGAGGATATTGAAGGTTTGCAAACAAAAGACTCTGCACCAGGTAAGTTCCCTTATGTAAGAGGTACAAAATTGCACAACAATTGGTTGGTGCGGCAGAATATTGATGCAAAAGATGCAGCTAAGGCCAATGCGAAGGCACTTGATATTCTTAACAAAGGAGTGAATTCCTTAGGTTTCAAGCTCAATAAGGCCGAATTATCAGCTGCATATATTCAAACCCTGCTCGAAGGAATCTATCCAGAGTGCGTTGAACTGAACTTTACGGTATGTGTTAGTAAATCAGTTGAACTGATCAATTTGCTGGCCGATTATTTCAAGGCAAAAGGATATGATTTGAATAAAGTGAACGGATCTGTCAATTGTGACCCCATTAATAGAATGCTCAAAAAGGGTAAACAATTGCAGGCTTCTGCTGTAGCGGAGATTTTGAAAAATGTTTATGAAGCCGGTAAATTGTTACCAAATTATAGAGTTATTGGCGTTAATTCACTCAGTCTTACAAATGCCGGTGCTTATTGCTCTCAAGAATTGGCTTATGCTATGGCATGGGGTAGTCAATACATGCAGATGCTGACCGATGCAGGTGTTGATGCCAATGAAGCTGCCGCAGCTATTAAGTTTAATTTTGGCGTTGGTGGCAATTATTTTATGGAGATTGCAAAATTCCGTGCTGCACGTTGGTTGTGGGCAGAGATTCTGAAAGCATATGGTTGTGCAGAAGAAAATGCAAAAATCAAAATGCATGCAGAAACTTCAACCTTTAATTTAACAGTATTTGATGCACACGTTAATATGTTGCGTACGCAAACAGAGGCAATGAGTGCCACATTGGGCGGAGTTGATTCGTTAACAGTCACACCGTTTGATGTTACATTCAAGGATGCCGATGAATTCTCTGAAAGAATTGCGCGTAACCAACAATTGCTTTTACAGGAAGAATCTCACTTCAATAAGGTGGTAGACCCGGCAGCTGGCTCCTATTATTTGGAAAACCTTACAGCTAAATTAGCAGAGCAGGCTTGGAAACTATTCTTGGAAGTGGAAGATAACGGTGGCTTCTTCAAAGCTGTTGAAAACGGAACCATACAGGCAACTATGAAGACTACCTTTGAAAAACGCTTGAAAGACGTGGCTTCACGTAAAGAAATTCTTCTGGGAACAAACCAATTCCCGAACTTTAATGAGGTGGCTGCTGCAAAAATAGAAAAGCAGCAAGGAGAAAAAGCATGCAAGTGCGGATGCTCGGTTGAAAGTGGTTTGCAAACACTTCCAACAATGAGGGAAGCTGAACAATTTGAATGCCTGCGTCTGCAAACGGAAGCCGCAGCCAAACAGCCAAAAGTATTCATGTTGACAATCGGTAATTTGGCAATGCGTTTGGCGCGTGCACAATTCTCTTGCAACTTCTTTGCTTGTGCAGGATATAAAGTAATAGATAATCTAGGCTTTGAAACAGTAGAAGATGGCGTTAAGGAAGCTCGTAAGCAAGGTGCTGACATCATTGTTTTGTGTTCTAGCGATGACGAATATGCAGAGTTGGCTCCAAAAGCAAAAGCCGCGATAGCAGATGGCAATGAGATTTTGGTAGTTGCCGGTGCACCAGCATGTATGGAAGAACTGAAAGCACAAGGTATTGAACAGTTCATTCATGTTAAGGTGAATGTTCTTGATACATTGAAAATGTTTAACGAAAAACTTTTGAAGTAATGAAACCTAATTTTAAAGATATAGATATCAAGCAAGTTGCCGCTTCAAAAGTAGAAGGCAACAATGCAGCCGATTGGTTGACACCGGAGCAGATTCCCGTTAAGTCTGTGTATGACAAACAAGATTTGGAAGGTTTGGAACACCTTGGTTATGCCGCAGGTATTCCTCCTTTCTTGAGAGGCCCGTATAGCGGTATGTATCCGATGCGTCCTTGGACAATCCGTCAGTACGCCGGATTCTCAACGGCAGAAGAATCAAATGCGTTTTATCGTCGTAACCTGGCATCTGGCCAAAAAGGTCTTTCTGTAGCATTTGACTTGGCTACACACCGCGGATATGATGCCGACCACGAACGTGTTGTCGGTGACGTGGGTAAAGCTGGTGTATCTATCTGCTCTGTAGAAGATATGAAAGTTTTGTTCGATGGTATTCCTTTGAACAAAATGTCAGTTTCCATGACCATGAACGGTGCTGTACTTCCTATCATGGCATTCTACATCAATGCAGGTTTGGAACAAGGTGCTAAGCTGGAAGAAATGGCTGGTACCATTCAAAACGATATTTTGAAAGAATTCATGGTGCGTAATACTTATATTTACCCACCTAAATTCTCTATGAAGATTATCGCCGACATCTTCGAATATACTTCCAAAAACATGCCTAAGTTCAACTCAATCTCAATCTCTGGTTACCACATGCAGGAAGCAGGTGCGACAGCTGATATTGAGTTGGCGTATACTTTGGCCGACGGTTTGGAATATTTGCGTACTGGAGTTAATGCAGGCATGGATGTTGATACATTCGCTCCGCGTTTGTCTTTCTTCTGGGCTATTGGTATGAACCATTTCATGGAAATAGCCAAGATGCGTGCTGCCCGTCTGTTGTGGGCTAAGATTGTGAAGAGTTTTGGTGCCAAGAATCCGAAATCTTTGGCTTTGCGTACTCACTCTCAGACCTCAGGATGGTCACTTACAGAACAAGACCCATTCAACAATGTCGGTCGTACCTGTATAGAAGCAATGGGAGCTGCTTTGGGGCATACCCAGTCACTCCATACCAATGCTTTGGATGAAGCAATCGCATTGCCAACCGATTTCTCAGCCCGTATTGCACGTAACACACAAATTTACATTCAGGAAGAAACCAAGATTTGCAAGGAAATCGATCCATGGGGAGGTTCTTATTACGTAGAAGCTCTAACGAACGAATTGATGGAAAAGGCTTGGGCTCACATCCAGGAAATCGAAAAATTGGGTGGTATGGCTGCTGCTATCGAAACAGGTATTCCAAAAATGCGTATCGAAGAAGCTGCAGCGCGTACACAGGCACGTATTGACTCCGGACGACAGAAAATTATCGGCGTAAACGAATATCGTTTGGAACACGAAGATCCAATCGATATCTTGGAAGTGGATAATACAGCTGTACGTAAACAACAGATTGAACGTCTGAAACAGTTGAAGGCTAACCGTAACAATGAAGATGTTCAGAAAGCTCTTGATGCAATCACCAAATGTGTTGAAACGGGTGAAGGCAATTTGCTGGAGCTTGCAGTAGAAGCTGCACGCGTTCGCGCAACATTGGGAGAAATCTCTTATGCGTGCGAAAAAATAGTAGGACGTTATAAAGCAACCATTAGAACCATTTCAGGAGTGTATAGTTCAGAAACCAAAAACAGTGACGACTTCAAGAAAGTTTGTCAGATGACAGCTGATTTCGCTAAGAAGGAAGGCCGTCAACCACGTATCATGATTGCCAAAATGGGTCAAGACGGACACGACCGTGGTGCAAAAGTTGTAGCTACAGGTTACGCTGATTGCGGTTTTGACGTGGATATGGGACCATTGTTCCAAACACCAGCCGAAGCAGCAAAACAAGCTGTAGAAAACGACGTACACGTATTGGGCGTTTCTTCTTTGGCTGCTGGTCATAAAACTTTGATTCCTCAAGTAATTGAAGAACTCAAAAAATTAGGTCGTGAAGACATCATTGTGATTGCCGGTGGCGTTATCCCAGCACAGGATTATGATTTCTTGTATAAGGCAGGTGTTGCTGCAATTTTTGGTCCTGGTACCAATGTTGTGAAAGCCGCACAAACCATTATGGAAATCCTTATGAGAGAAGAATAATGAGATGCGCTGAGGAAGTTGCTTGCTTGACCTTTAGTTTTTAGTATCCTCATTCGTGAGAAGTAGATAAGCCGTGTCACACTTTTATGAGTGTTGACGCGGTTTTTTTATCCCCGACTCAAAATCGCAGAGAATATGAAAAAAGTGCCTTTTGTTAGTCTGTATATGGCTTTTATTGTTAATTCCGTAAAAATTGTTGTTTTGACCCTCAATTTTTGACGTATTGACTCTTGGATATTGTTTTGTTTGTTGTATTTTTGCCTTATAAACTAAATTATAACAATGTTTTTTATGTAGCAAACATATTGTAGTATACACATCACTATATTTTATATATCTAATTCAAATTATTATGAGAAAATTATTTTTTGCGGCATTAACTTTTGCCATTGACGCGCTAATCTTCTATGGTTGCCGTCCGGAACAATCTGAGTTTGACCTGAGTACTTTAACAGAAAAGGCTACCATTTCCGGTCAAATTGTTTATGATGCAGGCGTTGATACTACTGCGAATGCTTATACTATTAACATGATAAAGCCTGCGTCGGAGAGAGTCGTATATGTGGAAATACCTTATGCATCTTATAAGGCGGGTTCTGATGGTGTGAAACGTTATGAAACCATTACGGATGCAGAAGGGTATTATACCATTGAAGTTCCAACAACCCCAGATGGTATAGAGAATGTACAAATACGTATGCAGGAATTTACCGCCTATCGCTCTGAATATAAAAAGATGGAAGCAGGGAAGCCTGTTTTTGAAACAAAATTGTATCGCTTTTCTTATGAGCCCGCTCCTTTTACACTTAATCCTGGTTCCATAGAGTTTATGAAGGAAAGTGATAAGGCATGCTCTTATACATTGGTTGATTTGGAGGGATTTGAAGAGTCGATAACATTAAAGGGTAATATACAGTTGGCTCAGGAGGTTGGTTTTAGGCAGGGTGTTTATACTCCGGCAGCTAATGCGACTGTTGAGTTTGTTGCTAGCTATAGCGGTGTTACAGATGAACTTACATTCGGAACAACAACCGATGCTTCTGGTAATTATTCTATAACTCTTCCCCTAAAATCTTATGAAGAAGGTTTTCAGAATCTTTCAGCTTCAGTAAGAGGAATGGGACAAAACTACACACACTACAACGCAGTGGAATCCACAATGAAACTGTCAGGTGCTTATAAAAGTGCAGATATACTTTCCAATATAAGTGCTACAGATATTATTGAAGGAATGGATTATGAAATGGAAACAATGTATATGAAGTTTCAGCCAGGATACAATGGACTGACCAATTCAACAGATGGAGTTCGTCCAAGTACATGGGCCGAGAATTTGGCTGGTTGGGAAAAATATGATGGGTTTACAGAAACCAAGACTGTAACTGGACGTTATTTGTTGGCAGTTGAAAGTGGATTTGGAGTAGGAACCTATGCAAATCCAAGACAAGAAGCAAAGGTAGTGATAGAATATCCAGGAAATGACAATCGTGGAATGGAAAAAGTCGTATATGTGAATACGGATGCCGAAGGTAATTTTTCATTTGAAGTGCCGGTGAAAGATGCAGAAGAAAGTTTGTCTGTCAGCTTCGCTTCTTTGGGCAATACAATCCTGTTTGATCATTATATGTTGCCGGATAAGATGGTTAAGCTCGAAGGAAAATATCAGACTGAGGTAGCTGAAGTGAAGGAATTGGCAACCTTATGGAATGAAATGGGAACAGCATATTATGCATTCACTCCGACTCCATCAGCTGATTTGGATGAAATGCAATGGTCAGGCAATCTGGCTGGCTGGAAACAGGCTACAGCACTTGAAAATGAATATGAAGGAACACAAGTCGTAACTGCAAATGTGTGGATTCCTGTAGAAACGGCTTTGGGTGTTGGTGAATATAAAAATGCCAATAATCTGCTGGTTGAATTTTCTGTAGACGGAGAGACATATGTAGCTCCTGTAATTAATGGAGCAGTGAATATGACTGTGTATACGCAAAATAACAGCTCTGAACCTAATGTTTCTGTTACAAGCGCCACATTGAAAGAAAAGAACTTCAAGCACTTTGAAGTTGGAGGAAAGGAAAAAATATTGGTTGGAAAATATGCAACTTATTACAGCACTCCTGCAGATAAACGTGAAGCTTGGAATCAGTTAGGTGATGTTTATTTGAAATTTACCCCGGACAATGCCCCGGACAATTGGGACCAATGGTATAGTTATTTGGCCGGATGGGTAAGAATTGGTAATGTTGAACCTGCCGCTCAGAATGTTACAGGAACACTATATATGGCAAAGGAAACGGCTTATGCTGCAGGTACATATGCTGCTGCTGCAAATACCTTGGTTCGCGCTGTGGTGAATGGAACCGTTTTTGTCGGCGTGACAGATCAGAATGGTGCTTATTCAATTCCTGTATTGTTTAATCCGACAAGCGGCACCCCAAGTGTTAGCGTGGTTCCTTTCTTTGTTGAAAATGAAGTGGAATACAAGCATTATACAACAGCAGATGCCAGTGAAACACAAGATGTCGTTTATTCTGCTTATAATTCTTTTGATACTCGTATTGATGGTTATACACCTTGGTATGATAGAGGAACAATATATTATAAATCTCCGGTTTCTTCCGAAAATCTTTTGGATTGGGTAAATAAGGAAAATGAAGTAACAAAGGAATATCGTAATAGCCTGAATATCAGTTTCACGGTCAAAGAAGCAATCGAAAAGGTTAATGGTAGTGTTGTAGAAGCTGCATGGACGCCAGCAACAACCTTGCGTAAGGTAAGGGTTTACGTTGAAGAGCCAGCAACTGGTTTCGTTGGGTCATATGTTACATCTGTAACTTCATCCAAAAACATCTCAGTAAAAGTAAAATCTGTAGAGTCATCCTATTCTGTAGTCATTATGCCGGAGGATGGTACTTCTGCTCAATTGAATGCTTTCAGACATTATGAAGACAATAGTAAACCGACTGTATTTTCAACGATTTATGGCTATTATGCTTCTGCTGACAATGCAGTTGGTGTATTCTCTGTTGAGGGTAACAGTCTCATCAAGGTTACGCCAAGTGCCAAAATGAACTTTATTCCAGTAAGGCCATCATCTATGCCTGACGGTTGGTCTACTTATGTATGGGACATCACTGCAGATTAATCATTTAAAAGGATTCTATTATGAACAGATATAAAATAGTGCTTGCGGCAATGCTTCTTTCTGTTGGTGTCGTTTATGCACAAAATAGCGAAGAAACGGGAAATAAAGCCCGTAAGACAATCGAACTCCCTAAAGCTGGGGATATAGGACTTGGTATTGATGTTGTCCCTGTATTCAAATATGTAGGCAATATGTTTAATGGAGCAACCAATAATGGTTTGAACTCTTTTGGAGGCGAATATGCATTACCGGATGTAAGTTTGGATAATGATGCTGTTCTCAATCAGCCGACGGTCTCTATCATGGGCAAGTACATGATTACGGATAATATTGCAGCCAGACTTAATGTAGGGGTGCTGACTGTACATCAAAACGAGCAGAAATATAGTGTTGATGATGCTGCACTTGCTTTAAATCCTCTTTCTGAAGCGGAAGTAATCGACCAGAAAATCGTTAACCAGACAGGTGCTGCTTTTTCGCTTGGTGCAGAATACAGAAGAGGATATAAGTGGATTCAAGGGTTTGGAGGATTGAACTTGATGTATGCTTTTAGCGAGAAGAATATACACTATAACTATGGCAACGCAATTACGGAACTTAACCAAATGCCGACTAGAAGTTGGACAGGTGACCCTGTTAACCAGCCTGGAAACTGGTCTTCTGCCTATGTGCTTGATTATTTCAACCAAGGTTCGGACCAATATTGCGGCATAGGTGCTCATGTTGGCGTTGAAGTGTTTTTAGCTTCATATCTTTCCATTGGAGGTGAGGTCTCTTTGAATGCCATCTGGAAATTTGGTGCTCCTGAATATCAGGTAACAGAAGGCTTTAATACTTCTACCAATATAGTGGAACAGCGCACAGAAACAATCACACCAGGTAATAATGCATTTGTTTTTGGCACGCAAAATTTGGGAGCTAAGTTGTATATGATGTTTTACTTTTAATAGAGTAGTTCCTTTCCAATAGTAGGAAGGGCAGCTTCAGAGTTTATGACTTGAAGGGCTGCCCTTTTGCTTTGCTGTCAGTGTCTTTCTGCTGCCGCTACCTTCTGTTCTTTGCATTGTCCTTCATTGTTGAGTTGGTAATATATGATTCTCAGCTCCCGCTACATATACTTGCTCCGTATGTTTTTATGGATTAGCATAATCATTTTTCCATAATCACCTTGCTTATTTCTATCTCATTTTACTTTTATTACCCCCAAAATACACCAAGCCCTGTCCTTTAATTTAAGGATAGGGCTTGATATTTAAAAGCTTAATGGTTCTTACACCGTCTGTTCAATATTCCATACAAATGCTCTTACGCCTACTTCCTTATTTCTGCAATCGAGCTTATGTACAGTTTCAAGTAATGGTGGTACCTGCTCGTCATTGACAACAGTAATGACAGCAGAGTTCATTTCTGGCCATGTGTGGGTACCACGTCGTGGCTCCCCTCCGTTTGTTCCTCTACCTTGAACCTGTTCGAAGAAGGTAAAGCCGGATATTTTGAGTTGGTCGAGCATATATTCCACCCGTTCGGTGTTTGCCTGATTAAATACTATAAATACTGCTTTCATCTTTTGCTGTTTGTTTTATTTGTTTTTGCTTTCATCTTCTGGCATGTCGTTGGGCTTGAGTTGCATGAAGATGTATTCTTTTTGTTCTTGGATGGCTTTGTCACGTTCACCATGTCTTGATATGACTGCATAGAGTACAGGAACAACAATCAAAGTAACAAGTGTTGATACCGAAGCACCACCAATTACCACTATACCCATTGGCACCCACATTTCAGAACCTTCACTGGTACTCAATGCCATTGGCACCATACCCAATATAGTTGTGATAGCTGTCATCAATACTGGGCGCAAACGTGATGCACCAGACAGTGCAATTGCTTCGTTCAATTCATAGCCCCTGTCACGCATCAAGTTAATATAGTCAACCAATACGATACCGTTTTTCACCACAATACCGACAAGCAGAATCACACCCAATGCGCCAATCATATCAAGTGTAGTGTTGGTAATGAGCAATGCCAATATAACACCCGTGATGGCAAATGGTACAGACATCATGATGATAAATGGTTTTGAGAAGGACTCAAACTGTGACGCCATTACAATGTACACCAGCAAGAGAATCAGTGCCATAAGCATACCCATATCGCCGAATGTTTCCTGTTGGTCTTCATAGTCACCACCGATAGCAATGTTGATACCTTGCGGAATCTCCATATTGTTTACCATCTGCTGTACATCCATTGCCAATTCACCCAAGGATGTGCCCTCTGGGGTTACTTTCACAGTCACAATACGTTGACGTGTTTTTCTTTCAATGGTTGGCGGACACCAGTATTCTTCTATGTGTGCCAATTCCTTCAACTTGATAGGTTGGCCGGTAGCAGAAGTAAGCGACATTTCTTCAAGGTCTGTAATACTGTTACGGAATTCTTCATCCAAACGAACCACGATGTCATATTCCTCTCCGTCTTCCTTCAGATAGCCGGCAGTCATTCCGTTTACACGGTTTCTGACAAACATGGACACTGTTGCAGCGTTAAGCCCATGACGTGCCAGTTTTTCTTTGTCAAAAATAATTTGAAGCTCGGCACGGTCTTCCTCACGTGAAATGGTAATGTCGCGGGCACCGGGAACGCTTTTCAGATTTTCCTTTATTTGTGCAGCCAGTTGGTTGGTCTGAACAAATGAATAACCATATATCTCAATGTCCACGGTTGAACTGGTTCCACCACCCATACCACTGGCAGTGCTCACCTGATAGTTGATAACCTCTGGCATCTGTGCCAAATCCTGACGAATTACTTCTGCAATCTCAAAAATAGAGCGTTCGCGGTCATGCTTTTTCGAGCAGCGTACAGTCATGGTTATTTTATTGTTGTTGGTGGTAGAAAAAATGGCTGATATACCTGAATCGTCATTTGAACCTAATGATGTAGAAATAAGTTGTATTTCAGGCACCAATGCCATCATTCTGTTTTCAATTTCACGTGCAACTTTTGAAGTCTCCTCAATTCTTGTACCGCGTTGCAGTTCAATGGTCAAGTTCATACGGCCATTGTCCTGTTGAGGCATGAAGTCTGTACCAATCATTCCCTTAAACACAGGAACAAGTGACAAGGCAAATATAAGTATAATGGAACCAAGGGTAATGACCTTATGGTTAAGACAAGCACGCAATGCTTTTGCGTAGAAAATGTCCAGTTTGTCCAATAAGCCTACAACGTAGCGTTGATACCAGTCCACTTTCGGTTTCTTTTCCACCAACTGTCCGTTTTCATCAACATGTACCTTTGCACTCTTCAGCAGTTTGGAGCAAAGCATAGGAGTCAATGAAATAGCGATGGCGGTTGACATACACACCACGATGGTTACAATCCAACCTAATTCCTTGAATAGGATACCGGCTTGACCGCCCAGCATGGTAAGTGGCATAAATACGGCAACAATTACCAAAGTGGTGGCAATTACGGATACCCATACCTCATTGGTTGCGTAAATGGAAGCTTCGCGCGGGCGTGAACCACGTTCAATGTGTTTGGTGATGTTTTCCAAAACCACGATGGCGTCGTCAACGACCATACCGATGGCAATCGTTAAGGAACACAAGGAAATGATGTTCAGCGAACTGTCAACCAATGCCAGATAGATAAATGCCGTAATCAATGAAATTGGAATGGTAAGTCCGATGATAAATGTAGCGCGCCATTTTCCAAGGAAGAACAATACGACCAGCACAACGAACAACAGAGCGTACATAATGGATTCTGACAATCCATTGATGGCATTCTCAATTTCTTCTGATGAGTCATAGATAAGTTGGAATTTGATGTCAGGAGGAAGTTGTTTTTCCACTTTTGCCAATTGCTCTCTCACATCTCGTGCAATCTGCACCGTATTGGCTCCTGATTGCTTCATGACAATCAGACGCACACCGTCTTTGCCGTTGATTTTCTCTTCCAGAGTAACGTCCTTGATGGTATCGCGTACAGTCGCCAAATCCCTTACATACACTTGGCTGCCGTTAGCGGTGGTGGTTACAACAATATTGTTAATCTCCGAACTTTCAACATATTCTCCCTGTACACGCAGTTGGTATTGTTCTTTACCCATTTTCACGGAGCCGGATGCCAGGTTCAGGTTGTTGTTGCCGATGGCATTGCCCACTGTTTCCAGACTCAGGTTGTATGCGTCCAGTTTCTTCGGATCCAGGTCAATATAGATATAGCGTTCAGGAGCACCCGATAAAGACAAGTTTCCGATTCCGTCAATTCGGTTCAAAACGTTGATGACGTTGTCGTCCAATATTTTTTCCAATCCCGGATAACTTTCTTTTGCTGTGATGGCATACTGCATGATGGGCATCATGCTCGTATTGAACTTGAAGATAAGCGGTTTGGAACAGCCGTCCGGCAATTCATCCGTTACCATGTCTATGGAAGAACGGATATCGTTGGTGGCTTCGTCCAAGTCCGTACCCCATTCAAATTCCAAAGTAACCAACGACATATTGTCTTTGGAAGATGAGGTGATTTCTTTCAAGTCGTCTACAGAGTTCAAGCTGTTTTCCAGAATACGGGTAACGTTGGTTTCTATCTCGCTTCCGTTTGCACCGGCATATACGGTCATGACAGACACGTAGGGCGGTTCCATTTCCGGAAACTGGTCAATAGGCAAACGAGTTAAAGAAAAAAGCCCGATAATAATTACTGCAACAAAAACCAATAGTGTTGTGATGGGCTTGTTTATGGCGGTCTTATATATGCTCATAATCTTTCTTTCTTGATGAGTGTTTGTTTAGTTATGGGTTCACGTGACCAACAATATTCAGTTTGACACCATCGACCAGTCGGGCTTGTCCGGTCACAATCAATTCCGTTCCTGCAGTTATTCCATCTGCTATTATCTCAACTTGATCGTCAAAGCGCTGTCCTAATTTTACGGCAACACGTTTGGCATAACCATTATCGTTGATAAACACATAGCGGTCATTGGCTCCCTGAAGTTTTAATACAGCTTGGTAGGGAACAACAATTGTCTCAGCTTTTCCTAAAGCCAGCTCGGTGCGCACATACATACCGGGGCGGAGCATTTCTTTCTCGTTGGGAATGCGTAACTGTACTTGGAATGTATGGGTTGACGGGTCAATAGTAGGATAGACAATTTCTATCCGTGCAGGAAATTTCTGTTCTGGGTAAATATCGGAGCTAAGCATCACTTCCATATTTTCCTTCACAAGAGGGAAATAGGTTTCGGGTATGCTCACCAGTGCTTTCAGTTTGTTTATCTGGGTTAAAACCAATATGGGTTGTCCACTGTAAAGCTCGCCGTCTTCATAGTTCTTGGCAGAAATCACACCGGCGAATGGAGCTTTTACATAGGTATTGGTTTCCAGAAAGTCCAAAGTCTCTTTGGTTTGGTCAAAGTTGAGTTTGGTTTGGTCGTAAGTTTGCTGAGAGATACTACCGCTTTCTTTGAGTGCCTCAACACGTTGCATTTCTATCAGCAGGTTTGTGTAGGTCAATTTGGTAGTGGTATATTGGTTTTGATCCATTCTGACCAACATATCCCCTTTGTTTACACGTGTCCCTACTTCAGTGTAGATGTGTTCAATCTTTCCGGTTAATGAGGGTGCAACGTTTTGAGTTTCATAGCCCAGCAACACGGTTGAATATTCCAGTTCCCTCGCAATTTCCGTGTTCTCCAGTTTCATAATTTCCACTCTCTCTACACGTTCAGTGGTGCTTTCTGCTTTTGTGTTGTTTTTCCCACAACTGTTTAATGCCATTGCTGCGCATAGGATAGCAGCCATTTTATAGCTTGTCTTATTCATAATAGTGTTGGTTTGTGTTTGCTTATTTGTTTAGTAATTCTTCCAATGCAATTTGTGCTGTGACGAAATCTAGCAAAGCTTGTACGTAGCTGTTCTGTGCACTAATCAGGTTGGTGCCGGAATTGGTTACGTCCAAACTTGAAGCATGCCCATGTTCATATTTGTTGGATATGTTGTCCAATACACGTTGGGTTACTTCAACATTTTTTTTCTGTGTGTCATAAGTTTCATATGCAGAACTCAGGTTGTAGCGCAATTGGCTGTGTTGGATGCGGAGGCTTTCTTCCGTATCGCTAAGTGTATTGAGTTGTTTTTTGTATTCCAGTTTGGCTTCTTTGACACTTGTAAAATTCTTTCCACTGGAGAAAATAGGTATGCTCAGACCTATGCTTACTGCATTAGGGGGAGTCATGTTCATGGTCATTTGGTCGCTGAAATATTTCTTGGCGCTATATTGATAGCCAGCTGTGAGTGTCGGACCATAGGCCCATTCGCTCAAGTGCACTTGTTGTTTGGAAAGTTTTACGTTTTCCTTCAGCAATTGATAGCTATAGTTGTTGTCCAATACAAATTCTTCACCTAGCAGACTCAGAGCATTTTCCACATTGATGAGCTCATTGATGCTTTGGGTTAATACAATGGCTTGGTCTGCACTGACACCAAGTTGTAGGCGCAAAGAGTTGTACAGCATTTCCAATGAACGTTTTGTTGCATTGATAGAAGTTTTCATGGTGGCTACCTGTACTGACAATTGGTCGGCATCTGTCTGTTCGGCTACCCCCACTTCAACGGAGCGTTGAGTGGTTTCATACAGTTTTTCTATATTGATGAGGTTCTTTTCCAGCAGAGCGATTGTCTGGTCCATGGCCAAAATGGAGTAATAGACACTTTTTACCTGATTACCGATTTGTTGCTCTGTCTGCTTCTTGGTAATGTCTGCCATATCCATGGCAATGGTTCCAAGGTGTGTGCTTACAATTTGGGCACCGCTGATGGCCACAGAAGCACTAATGCCAAAAGTTCCGGAAGGAGGCATCGCAATGTTCATGCCGCCCAGCTCCATTTCATAGCCGCACATGTTTTGATAATTCAGTGAGCCTGATACTTGTGGGAGCATGGATGCGATGCTTTGCCAGCGGGCAGCTTCGGCCTTTTGTACGTCGAGTGATGCATTTTTCAGTGTCCGGTTGTGTTCCATTGCAACCGCTTTGGCTTCTTCGAGCGACAACATCATGGCTGATGTATCTGTCTCTTGTTGGGCGAATGCCATACTTCCAGATAGCATGGCCAGGCATATACCCAATACTAGTCTATTGATTTTCATTTTGTTGAATTAATAATGTAGTGTTTGTTATTCTCTTTACTTGTTTTTGATTTCGCATAGGCAGGAGGCAGCGTTATCATCTTTACCTATATTCTTTATTTGAGATAATAAATACCGCCAGCCTTTGGGTGTCATGGCATATCGGGCCAGCAATTCAATAAAGAAATGGGTAAATTCCTCTTGTGATAAGTTCTTGTTTTTCAGGGTCTGTTTTAGTTTTTCAAATACGATGGAGCGTTGGTGGAATTCAAAAAACAAACAAAGCATTTTTGTGTTCAGGTTGTCTCTGTAGAGCCCTTCGTCTATGCCTTTTTGCAGATTGGCTGTAAATGCGTTGCCGATTTTTTCCTCGCGAATCTTGTAGCGTTTTTCAAGCACGGGTTGGTAATACTTTTCCAAATCAAAAAATAGGGCAGGGCATTTCTTGTCCAATGATACAATTTCTTTTGAAAAACGCATGAAGGCTAATAGGTCATCTATAGCATTGCCTTTTCCAAGCATTTGTTTTAGTTCTTTTTCTTTCTTGTTTTCATAAGCAGTCATGAATGCATCAACCAAGTCCTCCTTTTGTTTAAAATACAGGTAAAAGGTTTTTTTTGATATGGACAATTGTTTGCATACATCATCAATTGAAACACTTCGAATTCCGTATTTCAAAAACATTTCACTTGCAGCAGCAATTATTTTTTCGTGTACAGCTTCCGTCATTTTTATTTGGTTTGGAATGCGAATTACAAACGCTATGCCGCATAACATGATGTGGTAATGTAGAGCCGAGTTTGTTAGATGTAAATTTGCATATAAATATTTGATAATAAGATATATAGACAAAGAAAACAAGAAAACTATGAGAATGTTAAAGTTTTCTGTTGTTCTATTATCTCCAATTTATGATTGATTTATAAGGTGAATCCAGGGGATTTTCGATTAAGAAATATTCTTTGTCTGAGCTCTGGAAGACGTAGAAGTATAATTTATATGTGTACCATTTTTTTTGTGATACCGCGGTAATGATTTTTTGCAATTTATTGAATTGTGCCCAATATGGCATCTTCTTGTACATATTAGCTTTCTTATTTTGTTGATTATAATTTGGTTATGGATGTTTTGTATATTTGTTAGCTCAAAAAAACTGCTTAAGAAAGAAAAAAGCGCTCGAAAATTTGCGCATTAGGAAAAAACACCCTATCTTTGCACTCGCTTTTCAGATAAAGCATGATTCAGTAGCTCAGCTGGTAGAGCACATCCCTTTTAAGGATGGGGTCCTGGGTTCGAACCCCAGCTGGATCACGGAAGAGAGGTCTTCAATGGTGAAGACCTTTTCTTTTTAATTTGCACAAAGCTGCTGGCATTCAATTCTTTGCATTCTCTTTTTGAGCAGCATACAAGGTGGTAACACCATCAAAAAAAACGAGAAAAAGCGACACACTTGGACGTAAAAATCCCCTTTTGGACGGGTTTTGTGTTACCATAGCTGTGTTACCAATCTCACAAATGTGTTACCATTATGAGTAAGTACGTAAGACTGTTCTTCAACCGGAAGAAGAAAGCCACGGCAACAGTGGCAGGAGCTATCGAAATCGTGGTTTGTTTACAGCGTGAACGCTGTTATTTCCATTCAGGACATAGCGTTACCATTGCCCAATGGGAGAATGGAACTGTGGTAAATCATCCTCGTGCTGTTGTCATCAACGAGGACATCCAAAAGAAAGTAACCGAATTTGAGCATATCCTTATCGCCATGCAGGTGAATAAGGACGACATGACCATCTCTCAATTCAAAACTTATTTGAGTGCGGACGGCGGCAACCGACGTAACTTCATGGCTTGGCTTAGGGAGCGTATCAATAACCGTCCGCTTCGTGAAGGTACTCGTAAAGGGCATTTCACCACCTATAAGGCTCTTGAACGGTTCGGTAAGTTTAAGACCTTTGACGATGTAACCCTGCAACACATCTATCAGTTCGACCTTTTCATAAGGGAAGAACAGACCTACACAACCAAAGGGAAACCAATCATCAGAAGTCAGGCTGCCATCCACAATTACCACAAGCGGTTCAAGTCGTATGTGTCCGAGGCTTTCCGTCTTGGGCTTATCAAAGAAAACCCCTACGAGCGTTTTCAAGACAAGCGTGGTGAGAAAAGCGACCGCCCTCATCTCACAGAAACACAACTGAAAAAGTTAATCCGTATGCGGGAGGAAAGCACAGATGCAGTAATGAACAGGTATCTTGACTTTTTCCTTTTCCAGACGTTCACAGGCATGGCATACAGCGATGCTAAATCGTTTGATTACGACCAGCATGTCGTTTCTATTGACGGCAAAGACTACATTGATGGGCATCGCATAAAGACAGGAAATGAATTTGTTACGCCCATTCTACCCATCACGCGGAAGATATTGGAACGAAACAACTACAAGATGGAGATAACCTCCAATCAGAAGTACAACCAATTTCTTAAAGGCATAGGCTTGGCTCTCAGTTGTTCTTTTCCTTTAACCACACATATAGCCCGTCATACATTCGCCTGTACGGTGGCTCTTGGGCAAGGCATTTCCAAAGAAGTTCTACAAATTATGATGGGGCACACTTCCATAAGGACGACTGAAATTTATGCAAAGCTGCCCATGCAATATGTTTCGCAGAACATTGGGGATAAGATGTTCAGGGCATGGAAATAAGGATGACCATTCCACATAAAAGTCTAAAGTGCTGATATTGATAGGGGGTCGTTGAAATGACGCCCCCCCTCTTGTAATTCTCCATTCGCATTTTAATAGATGATTCTTATTTTCTAATAGGGGGTGACCAAAATGGACACCCCCTTGGATATCAATCACTTTGATTGAATCTGGGATAACAAAGATTTTGAGGAATTATTGGCTGACTATAAAAACAAGTGAATTGTGAATATGAGGTGAAATGAGTAGTAAAATCCCACTGTGTGATAAAATAAGGCTTAAATAGTTAATTTTTCCCAGAATAAAATGGTTTATCTTAGATTTTTACTACCTTTGTATTTGGCTGGAGGCGACTCTTGCCAGACATACGATAAATCAAAGAAGCGTTATGCTTGTCTTGTGATTGGAAACGTAGGAAATTTTCAATTGTGCACAAGAGATGGCATAGTGGTTCTCACGCTTAGCGTGGGCTGCTATTTCCATATCCGTGCACAGGTTTTTCCTACGACCTCCAATCAGACGTGGCATCGCAGTTCCACGCTTTGGTGTAAAATAATATGAGGTCTTCGGGGACTGGGAGACAATGTTTTGATTATGACAGAAATAGAGTCACCAGTTAACAAATACATAGATGTTTACATCAACAACTATGTAAGGCAATTTCGCAACTTCATCACAAGCAATTACATAGTTAATATAGGTGGTGTTGCAGGTTTTATTGCTGCAGACGACCATGATTTGTCCTTTCTTCTTCGCAAATTGCAAACGTATGGTTTTGAAGTGACAATATCCAACGGGCAAGATACCATAGATGAAATACAAGTAGAATATACTATTAGAGGGAACGCAAATGATGAATTTTTTGGATACAAGATAGAAAACTTTGTATCGACAATATATTTGTCAAGTAAAACGGGAATTTCCATTGTCGGAATACTGGTTATGCAAATCATTTCACAGATTATGTGCAAGTCCAAGATTGTGTATAAGGCTGTCATTCTTGACCTTGACGATACGATATGGAAAGGGACTCTTGCAGAAGATGGTATCGATGCAATCAAACAAAATCTCCTTTCAAATGATGCAATTCCGTTTATTGGGTTTATGCGTTTCATACAAGCCTTAGCGAAAGAGCTTGGGTTGTACATTGCAATATGCTCACGCAATGACAATGAAAAAGTTCTGTCTGCCATTGATAGGCTTGATGAGAATGAATTTCCTCTTAAAGGTCAAATAGACTGTATTGTCGCCAATTATAACGATAAGAGCAAAAACATAAAAGCCATAGCACAAAAGTTATCAATATTAACAAGTGCTTGCGTTTTTATCGATGATAACAAAATAGTTCGTGACGAGGTAAGACAAAACTTGCCAGAGGTGTTTGTTCCTGATTGGGATAATCATGATGAACTTCTAACTTTACTTTTAACTTGTGGTGTCTTTGATAGATTTGAGCTTTCGTTGAAGTCAAGAAATCGTAAACGATTATATGCGGTCTTACAGCAAGAACGTGAGAAAAGTTATCTTCCGCAGTTACTTGTCAAGGTTAGTGATGACATAAACCATGTGGAAGCCATGCGCCTTTATGCAAAGTCCAATCAATTCAAGTTTTCAGAAAAAAAAGCATTACGAAAAATGCAGGTCTCTAATTTTTGAGATATATAGAAGTAACGGTGAAAACTTGGGAGTTTGTTCTGCGGTAACTTATGCGGAGAACAAACAGAATATCCATGTACTAAACTGGGCTATCAGCTGTAGGTATTTTGAAATTGGACTTGAAGAATACATCTTGATGTACATTTTTGCTTTAGCAAATAATCGTACTATAACATTAGCTTTCGATGATACTGGGTTTAATGGAAAAGCCATTGAGTTGATAGACAAGTATAAAGATATTTTTATAGAGAATGATAAAGATGGAAATATATGTTTTGTTCCAAACAGGCAGTCGATAAACGACATGCAACTTAATACCAATCTAAAAGAATATTGCAATGGATAAAAAATACATTTATACAGTTGGTTACACCTTATTTCAAAAAGGTAATATCATAGATGTCAACCATTTGTTTGATACATTAAGAGAACATGGTGTAAATTTTTTGATAGATGTGCGTTCTGTTCCTTTTTCCAAGCAATATCCACAATGCAATGCAGATAACATGAAGATTGCAGGAAAGGAATTGGGCATACCATACATGAATATGCCGGAAATTGGTGCCAAAGCCAGTAGTCAGCAAGAGGTATTTTCTAAGGCAGCGGACATCTTCTTCGAGCAAGAGGTTTTCCCCATAGCAAAAAGTTATCGTCCAGAGAAAACAGAATTGCTTGGTTCGGATGAGATTGTAGATTTTCGTAAATTTAGGCATGATGAGCATTTTGTAAGCGGATTAAAACGCATTGAAGATGCGTATGACAAAAATTACACCTTGTGCTTGATGTGCAGCGAAAAGAAACCGATGGATTGCCATAGATATTTTTTGGTGAGCAAAGCACTTGAACAAAGATACGGTGACTGGCTTGAAGTGAGGCATATCGTCGAAAAGCCTGATGGTGGAATCTACTTTATATCAAACTCGGATTTGGATAAGCAACTTGAAATATTCGTTTGCGAAAAGAAAAAAGTTCTGAACATGATGTTCAAGGAAGAAATCCTTGATAATTATTTCGGAAATACCGAGCAAGAAAAGCTCTATGACTTCTGCGATAGATATTGGAATTTATTACATGGATGGAAAAGGTTTAACTACAATAATACCGAGAACTATGATTAACTTATTCAACATTGGCTTTACAAAAAAAACTGCAAAAGAGTTTTTTGGAATCATCAAGGCAAACAAGATTGATTGCCTTGTGGATGTACGACTTAATCCTAATGGGCAATTATCACGCTTTGCATTTGAGCAAGATTTACCGTATTTCCTTTCAGAATTGGCAAATGGCTGTAAATATAAACACCGTGTGGACTTGGCACCGACTAAGGAATTACTGAAAGAGGTTAGAGATAAGTCTTGTCCTATGAGTAAGGATTACAAATTATTTGAGGTGGCATATAGGAAACAGCTTGAATACAAATCCAATATTTCCAACTTTGTTGAAGAGTTTGGAAAGTATGAAAATGTTGTGCTGCTATGCTCTGAGCCGACAAACGAAAAGTGTCACAGAAGAGTTCTTAGCGAGATGCTTCTCAATAAATTTAGAAACGATATTAAATTCGGAGGAAACCTATAATGAAAAAGCGAGTTTTTCTTCTTGCTGTCAGTTGCAAGAACGGAGGATTATGCCCTGGTGGCATTGATTTAGATAATCCTAAAGAGTGGATTCGTATTGTACGTGATGACGGTCAAGCTGGTGCAGTACAAGGGCATGAGATTGATTTTGCCCAACCGCTTGATGTGATAGAGTTTGACGGTCGTTCGATGCCACAGGGTAAACAAAAAGAAAACTGGGTGATTGACAATCATTCTTGTAGAAAGATTGGTACAGAGTCAATGAAGAGAGTTGTGCAAGCTTTCAGGGAATATGGCTATCATGGCTTTTGGAATAACGGTTATTCGTATTTGAGAGAGGATGAACTTGAAAATGTAACTCAACCGTCTGAATCTATATTATTGGTTTCAGATGTCAGACTTTATAAAAATGATTATGGCAAGGCTAAGATTGATTTCACATGGAGTGGGTTGCGTTATCCAATGAGAGGGGTGTCTTTGACTGACCAAGATTTTTACGATATATTGGATAATGAAGAAGTCTGTTATAAGTATGCCATTATTGTCATATCTATTCCCAAGGATGCCGACTGGACGCATCCTGAAACAGGTGAAAGAAGGGCATATAAATTTGTCAGCAAGGTGTTTGGAAGCAATAAATAATTTGAAACTTTACTAAGTACCCATTTTTTGAAGTGGAAGAAGCAAACTCACATCTATTCAGATATTGTACGTTTGGTGGTGTACTTTTAAGGTACATCATCTCATTTACATTCTGATATTATTTTGTATAGAATTGATTTTCCAGTCATATTTTCCATCTGCCACATCGCCAACCTCTTTAAGTGTATGGCGATGTTTTATTCCATCAACTGGCTGTCGTCTCTCCGCATAGTCACAAAGCCATGCGCCGACCATATTCTGCTGTTCGGTCGTTTCTCCGTACTCCTGCATCACGCTCTTGATGTCGGCGGCTTCGGACGGGGCGAAGAACGACTTGTGCTGCTCCGTGCCGAAATGGATAATCGCATCAATGGCTCGCCTAAATACCTCGCTTGCCTTGTAAAGCATATCGGCAAGCACGTTCAGAATATGCCTACTCGCTTTGAGCGTACTTTGCAACAGGCGGATGGTCTTGTCTTTCTCTGCCGTTGCTTGGCTTACCGCTTGGCTGATGCGCTGCCGCTCGCCGTCCTTTTGCTCCTGAAGCTGCCATACCGCCTTGTCCCTTTCAACAGCAAGTGAACAGCTCTGCACCAAAGCCCTGTCACGTTCCGCTTCGGCTTTCTGTTTTTCTGCTACCAATGCCTTTGTCCGTTCATCTGCCTTGTCCTTTACAGCATCGACAAAGGCTTTCTTCATGCGCTCGTTCTCGGCTTTCAGTTTGGCGTTTTCCTTTTC
>JADIMG010000022.1 GCA_017694875.1 Candidatus Gallipaludibacter merdavium | reverse complement strand
GTAAACTGATACATTTCATCCGCATCTTCCACTGCATTATCGCCAAGCAATTGACGCAAAGTCTTGAAATTTACCACATGACGTAACTCACTGGTTTTATCATCCTTTACTTCCGTAAAGCAGGATGGTGCTATCTGATAAAGAGCTTCCAAATTCAGTTGTGTTCCGTCAACTGAGCTCAATTCTAATTTATTGGGTTTCATGATTATATTTTGTTCTTATTTCGTTTTTGTTATATATTTCTGATTAGGAGAATTCTTACTCTCTGAAGATGTCATTTCAAGCAGTTCACCAAGTATCGGGTCGATATAAACACGCTTCATTCTGTTCCTATCAGCATATCCTAAATAATCGGCTATTTCCTGCAATGTACGTGCTTCACGGCAGAAAGCAATTAAGGCATCGCGTATTTCCTTTTTTTTCTGCTCTCTTGATTTTACACCTTGAGTTTTACTCCTTGAGTTTTTTACTCCTTGAGTTTTACTCCTTGAGTTTTTTACTCCTTGACTATAATCTGAATTAATGGAGTAAGAAGTCCATCGTCCCCTATTGTTGGACAAGAGCATACCTTTGTCAACCAACGCATAAAGAATTCTTCCTGCCTCCAAAGGATTTTTACCTAATAATTGCTGTACACGATAATTGGATATATTATCTTCCGTTATAGCCGTAGCTAAAACTAATTGACATTCTTTATCAAGCCTGTTGTATTCACTACCATAAATCTCATTCAACGCTTGATGACATTCCTCCGGAATAAGTGATACCATAGAAAGGGTTAATTCAACAAGATGTAAGTCAGTCCGCTCTACTAAAAACGGCTTACGCCAATTTTCCTTCTTCCAAGCGTTCAGGATTGTAGGAAACCCAGAACCGATATTGTCGCCGAAACCAATCATTCGCAACATTGATTGCATATTTGGATTTCTTGCCTTTGAATTACCTCCGGCATAAATATCCATAACGGGTATTTTAAGTGTGCCTGGATTTGAAAAGACAAAACAGTCATCATGTTTCTCCACTCTGAGTACACCGGTCACCATATAATCTGCATGAATAACAAGATTGGTCAATGCCTCACGAATAGCTTTATGTACAGCAGTATCGTCTATTCGTTCCATTCCCTCCAATCTGAAAGGACGTTTTATATCACTTACCAACTTGGATTGTACACGCATAAAGAAATTATACAGATTATTCTCCCAACGCCCGTCGTATGTCAAACGGTCGCTCCATCGGCTATCCGGTTGCAAATTTGTCATATCAAGATAATCCATGCGGATATTATCAAATCTTTCTCGGATAGGAAGTCCCTTTCCAAACATAAGCAAACCGGCTAAAGTCAAGCCTTCTCTGCGTGTATTCCTATCAACTATATACCCTCCCATATTCAAGAGAAATTCCCTATCAGAATAATCATTCCACACATGGTCTGGATTTGCTGTACGAAAACGATTTCTATAGGCAGCAAGAGTAGGCGCATCAATATCATCCATCGTATAATTTTCCATCAATACAGAATCATTACCGCTATCGTTTGCATCACGAATCATAGCTTTAACATCGTCTTCCGTACAATGGTAATCACCTTCATAGTTCCGTTTGAAAGACCCGTTCATAATATTGCCGTTGATATAAATAGGACGTTGCCTATAATCTGCCTGCGGCACATGAATACATAATAAGTCATAACCTTGGTATTGTATTATTTCAACATCGGCATCGGTCAGAATATTACGGTTTACTTTATTGCTATTTAAGGTATCAAAGAACTCCTTCCTCATTTTCTGCGGATTGGCAACTCCTGTAATTTCAAATCTTTTATCTGAGCTGGTTTCATCCATATATTCCTTTACCCCAAGCATAATGGTTCCACCTATCGTATTGGCAAATGAAGAATATGTTTCCCATACTGATTTAGGTATCTGTCCTTCAGCTTTTTTACACTCAAAAGTAATCCGTTCTCCGAGTTGTAATAATATATTTATATCATTAGCATTCATTATATCTATCATTTATGTCCGATTAATCGCAAATGTAATTCATTTAAAAATCTTCTTAATGATTTAACCTCGGCATTCAATTCTATTTGTCTAGTAAATTGTTTTTCAGCTTTTATCTTTTTTTGAAGAGAAACAATCTGTTTCTGAACACTTTCTATTTGCTTACGCAAATCAACCTGTTCTTTATATTCTTCTTTTGTAGATGCAGATAATCCTGATATTTGACTGAGCAAACCGTTATAAACGGCATCCATAGACTGCCCCTGGATATTCAGAGTATCAGCATCAATTCGTATATCCCGTTTCAATTCACTAATACCGCACTTCCATTTCTGTTCTCCATGAACAACCGACATTTCTTTATGATGCATCAGTAAATCAAACGTCTCACCGTACTCAATAATGAAAACCGTATGTCGTGGCAGCAACTCATCCATTGTACAGAAAGGCTTAATGCTATACTTATCTTCTTTCATTCTGCAATAGAACACGTCAATCTCATGCACATATTCACCATCTTCTACATTGAGTGTGGCAGGTGCAAGTTTATACAGCCAGACAATACCTTCAAACTCTCGTGTCAGAAATTCACGCAAGGAAGAGTCACTGCTTCTTCCATAAAAAGCATTCTTAGGCACTGGCTTATTAACTATTGTTGTGGATGGGAAATTCAGTATGTTATCCATGATTTACTTAATCACTAAAAAACAAATCAATTCAAAGTCATCCAGTCCTTTAATGTTGTAGGTCAAAGCACTTGTTTCACCTACCGAGAAAAGACTGTCTATATCACTCTCTTCTTTCACTGTGATAATACTCTCTATGGCAGATTGCAGCAAGTCACTGTAATGACGCATGTTTTTTCCATCACGTGTTTCCTTGTTGAACTGCTTGCAAAGCGCTTTATCTGGCTCTGTCTTATCCTTGCAGGCATAACGCATCTTGTCAAGCAGTTTTTTGGGCGACAGATGGTCGCAGATAACGGTTCCGGTATGCGAAAGATAAACCATATAGAACGGATGCAGCAGATTGGAACGGTCGATGTTCACACCGTTGTTCTTGTTCTTTAATACAAACATCACGCCCGGTTCTACCAGTTCGGAAGCATTGACCACCGCACTCATACCAAACGGTGTCAAATCCATATTGGGATGCTCTTTCAGATTAGCCAATAAATCCAGACGAAATTCATTCAACCCCAAATCCATGATATTGACACCAGTATCCATATCCTCAATATCTACCACTTCATTCTGCAACTTCTTCAACTGATTACGGCGGTACTCCAAATCGCCTTTTTCATTAGCTGACAATAAATTATCATCACCTGTACTGGTAATAACCGTTGCCTTCATTCTGCTTTCTACACGCCCTTTCAGCTTGATGTAATCATCCAATTCCATATCCGGCCAGTAATTTACCAACTGAATCACATCATTCTTGCTTCCGATACGGTCTATACGACCAAAACGCTGAATAATGCGTACAGGATTCCAGTGTATATCGTAGTTAATCAGATAGTCGCAATCCTGCAAGTTCTGTCCTTCACTGATACAATCGGTTGCAATCAGTACGTCTATTTCCCTTGTATCATTCGGATGAATGGCATCCCGGTCTTTTGACATAGGAGAGAAGTAGGTCAGTATGTCATTGAACGTACACTTTAGTTTCGGCAAAGTACACTTTCCCTCTGTACTGCCTGTTATCAGAGCCGTATGCAGCCTGCAATCGTCCAGTATTCTTCCAGATAACTGTTCGTAGAGGTAATTTGCCGTATCAGCAAAAGCTGTAAATATCAGCACTTTCTTATTGCTGCCATTGATTGGATGTTCAAACTTGTTTTTCAAGTCTGCTACCAACTGTTGCAGCTTGGTATCATGTTCCGGTGTAATATCCTTCAGCAT
>JADIMG010000021.1 GCA_017694875.1 Candidatus Gallipaludibacter merdavium | reverse complement strand
TTTTTCAAGCTGTCTGGCACAAGACCAAACAAGAAGATAAATGCTAAACTTGTCAAAGAACTCATTGATATAGCTGCCTATAGGGCAGCGTAAAAATATTTACAAATAATAATTTTATAACTAACTATTGCTATAAGGTATTTAGCAGCTTCCTGCTTTTGCGGATCCTTTTCATAATGCCGCAAAACAGTCAACAGCTCCTGCTTATTATTCCCGGAAAACTCCAATGTCTTTTCCAACGATTGCTCTTTATGGCATCTTGATAAAGAGCACAAAGCCAGTATCAATAATAGGATTCTCATTTTCTAATAGCGTTACTTTGTATCGGCATAGCGTTATTACTATTCATATCATTCTACCTAAATTCAACAATCTAAACAGCCGACTTTATAACCGTCCTCTTCTGTATAAAAAATTCCATACAACCGTTTTTTATCTTGATTATAAGATATGCATCTAAACGGTTGCAAAGAATGAAGGCTTCTTAAAAAACTCCCATTCCAATCAATCACACAAATGTTATTGCTTAATAAAGCTTCTTCACGCCGTTTCATAAAATCAGCCAAAGAAGTTCCATTATATAAAACATAGATGTTTTCCGTACTGGAAGTCACCGAAGTAAATCCAAAAATGGAAGATGGCAAAAAAAACGGAGTCCCTTCAGTAACTTCAAATTCGGGTTTTCTAAAAAGTTTCTCATGCAAGATTTCCAAATGGATTGAATCTTTATATGACAATATGCTATAATCAACCGCATAGAAAGAGAACCAAGCCAAACGTTTCTTGTCGGGGTTCATGGTTGTCATACCTTGTAATAATGCCGAGCCTACATGCTCCGGTAAACCGTATTCTTCGTAATTGCCAATTTTCCCAAAATAATTGCCTGACAAATTAGAAGCAGCATACCGTCCTCCTTGTTTTAAGCACCCGACAACCAATGAATCATCCATAGAGAAAGAATAATATTTATCCATAGGTAAAATATGATTTATCATGCAAGTGTCTTTCTCTTGATCTAATGAAAATGTAAAAACCTTATTGCCCAAATTATCGTATATATAAAACGCATTGGGATTCAACCTTCCTATTTGAGAAACATTCAACACTTCATTTCCTGCATTCCCTTTTTTAAGTAAACGATGATACGTATGAGTCTTTTCATTATAAATATTCAACATACCATCATAACTTGAAGGTTCTACAACTATAATCCAATCGCCTAAAGCTAACAAATTTTCAGGCTTCCCTATTGAGTCCTCTTCAAAAGGAATAAATTCTATTTTTTGTGAAATATCATGCTTCTCAGGGGCTAATAACAAAAAATCTTTCTCGTCTTCCGCACATGACATCAAAGTAAATACTGTAACTAACAAAATTATAACAATATTATTTTTCATATCTTCTCTGATCAAAATTAGTGATAGATGAAGATTTCGCCTAAATAAAACATATTTCCGAAATCATTCATTCCATAATAACGTCTTATTTAAGGAAATCTTCTGATACATGCAAATTACTTACATCTCATTTAAAAAGAAACATGGACTGCAGGGGCTAAAGATTTTGTGCCATCCGGAAGCGTACATTTGCCCCACACTCCCAAACATCCAGAAACTGCAACCCCTCCATCATTTTCATCATCAGCTAATGCTTCTACATTCTGCAATGCCAAGTCGGATAATGTTTCCGTTTTCTGAAAATGACTGTAAGCTATATAACCTGCCGCTATGACTACCGCCGCAATAAATGTTATTTTTAAGATATTTCTTTTCATAACTGTATTGTTTTTAATTGATTAGTACTTTATTTACTTTTCTCTGCAAAGCCGCAAATCACCGATTTGCACATCTTCTGTTTTCTTCTTACTTTTGCAACGGTTTAACCTCCTTTCTATTTTGTGGTTAACTGGAGTGGAAATATACAGGTTGTTTTCCAAGTGCAGCTGTATCGTTTCCACTCCTTATATAATATAAATTCCACATTTCATCCGATACGCCCCTACATTGGCTGTTTGCGGATGTTCATCAAAAGTCATTGTCTATTGTCCATTGTCAATTGTTTACCGCTTCTCCCGTTACAACAACGCGCAACGGAGCATCCGCCGTATTGCAATACACGTCTACCGTCTTGTGGAAATGACCTGCCTCATCCGCCTCGTAAACAATCAGCAAGGTGGTTTCCTCGCCCGGACGCAAAGGACGCTGGCTGTACTCCACATGCGTGCAGCCGCAAGAAGTATCCACTCCGTGTATCACCAAAGGAGCATCACCCGTGTTCTTCAATGTCACCTTCCGTTCCTGACGCTCAGACATCAGGAAAGAACCGAACTGCACGTCCCGTTCGCTTAACGAAGCAGAGGTCTGCTTCGTACCGGTTGTTGCGGAACGCTTGCCGCCGATGATATTCAGGTAAAGTTCCTTCACCTGCGGATTATGGACGGGATTGCCGATGGCAACTACCCGGTTGTCCTTATCAAGGAGGAAAGTCTGCAGAGCCATCTCCGAAGGGAAACGGTTCACGCGGTTGAAAGCATCCTCACGGTCGAAACACACCGGATAGGTAAAGCCATCGCGGCGCGTCAGATAGGTTAACTCGCGTGCATCCTTCGGATGGAAGAAGAATACGTATGACAGCTTGTCCTTTCCGAATAGCGAATCGGTTTCCGCTATCAGCTGTTTCCACTTGGGCAACTGCAGCTTGCAGCTGGCACAACCCAGAGAATCGACATACGTCACGATGCGGTAAGGAGCAGACTGCCAGCGGAAATCTACCGTGTCCCTGCCCTGTACCGTAAACACCGCTTGCGCAGGAAAAGCGATTTCCTTCCCATCCCATTCCTGCACCAGGCGAGTCAAACGTTCCTTATCAGATTCTTGACAGGCTGCCAGCAAAGACAGCAACAGTAAGAATATACCTGTTTTCTTCATAGCTTTGGTAACATTTGGTTACAAACGGAAAGT
>JADIMG010000003.1 GCA_017694875.1 Candidatus Gallipaludibacter merdavium | reverse complement strand
CCATCTGTCCGGCTGTATATCTATAAAGTCAATGACGGCATAGTCTATACCAAAACTGGTTGTGTCTATCATATAGCGGTATATTTTTGACAGCAGAAACGTGTCGCAGTACAGTTCATGCCGATCGAGTTTTTCGATGATGGGTGTGAAGGGTCCTTCTCCAAATTCTTCTATTGGCTTCTTCGTTTCTTCTGCATCCTTCTTTTGTTGATTGTTTTGGCCGTATATAGGCATAATGCCTGCGCATACTGCAAAGATGCTTGCGAGCAGCAGGATGCAACCGTTGCTCTTGTTATTTGATAGTAGATTCATAGGAAATCGTTTGCACTTCATATTATTCTGTTTGGCTGTTTGTTGGTTGGGGTATTCCAGTTTCACCCAACCAATAGTATTTTTCTTCTATAATAGGTAGGATGGTGTATGAATCCTTGCCTTTTTCTATGACTTTCAGCTCATAGCCACTATAGTGATATTCATAATTCTTGTCCCAATTGTCTTGTGTAATCACCAATCCGTTGGTTTTGCAAACGAATTCTCTATAGCAATAGCCGTATATGTCATGTATTCTCATCCGTATGGTAGAGTCGGAGTGCTCCACGTATTCATAAAAATCACCTTCGTAACCGTCTGTACCGCACCAATAAACATTTTTCGGTAGGTTTTCCGGTATGGGTGGTGCTGTCTGTTGCAGGCTTTTCGTTGATGGGCGGTATTCAAAGAAACAGGGCCACCTATCAATGATGTAAAGTGGAGAGTATTCATATTTGAAGCGTTTCAGTTGTTTGGATTTTCCGTAAACAAATTGTGTGGGATATGGTTCTCTTATCCAAAATATGCACTTTGGATAGGGATAATAACCGGCAGATTTTTCGTCCGGGAAGACTTTGTCTATTACGCTGAAATACCATCTGTCCGGCTGTATATCTATAAATTCAATGACGGCATGGGCCTCTTCTGAACTGGTAGGGCTGAACATATAGCGGTAGATTTTTGACAGCAGAAAGGTGTCGCACTCCAGTTCCGGCAGTTTGAAATCATAGACGAAGGGGCCGAAGAGTTCTTTTGCTAATTCTTCTCCTGACTTCTTCGTTTCTTTTGCATCCGTCTTCTGTTTATTGTTTTGGCCGTATATAGGCATAATGCCTGCGCATACCGCAAAGATGCTTGCAAGCAGTAGGATGCAACAACCGTTGCTCTTGTTATTTGATTTTAGCTTCATAAGGACTATATGTTTTTGATTTTGTATATATATTGTACTTTGCTTTAGGCAATCCTCGGTTTTGTAAGTATTCGTTTATGCGATGTGCTGCGTTATAATCAGCTTCACTTGGCCGTGATTGGTCTTTTCCTGGTTTCTCCGGGTGATTGTGATTCAATTCTCGAATGGTATAACCATAACGCAATCGGTTGTTGTACACATAACCAAAACCATATTCTCTTCCCCCGTTATGGGATGTAGTAATAAAGTTCAAGCCCTTTTCGCCAGCAATGCCGGTTTTTGCGTGACCCCATTCCACTTCTGTTGATCTGGCGAAGAACTCAAACAACTGTGTAGCTTGCCGGTCACCCCTTATTTCGTACATATCAAAGTAGCCCCGTGTAGCAAGCACCGTTTTCTGTTTTTCTATTGTTCCATACTCGAATTCTATGCAGAGTTCTTTCCCGTTGTCGTCTGTCATACGTTGATAATTTCCGTCGTTGTCTTGTTGGACAATATAGAAGGCATCCTTTGATGTGTCCTTTATGTGGTTGATGATATTCCCGTTCTGGTCAATGTCCCAGACGTCCCTGCCGTCAGGGTCGATGTGCCTGACAGGATTCCAAACGCAGTAGGCGTATGGGCTGATGTGCAGGTAATCGTCAGCCATCGGGTCCACGCTCAGCCATCGCAGCAGCTTGTCGGTCAGCGGTGTGCATACCAGCATGTTCTGCAGGGTATCCACCAATAGCACCAGCTGTTCTGCCGTGTCGATAGCCGCCAGGCAGGGCGTCAGCACAATGGTGTCTTCCTGCAAGGTGAATTCTTCTGCAACTCCCTGTTTCTGCAAGGCCTGTATGGAATCCCAGTCCAATATGGGACTGTAGGCCTGTTGTGCAAAGCTGTCATATGGTGTCTGTGCCCATAGCTGAACGCTGTATACAGCTATTGCGATTAACAATACGTAATGTATGGATGGCCGTTTCATGATATTTTACTCTTTTTTGGCTGTTTCTGGTTGCTTCTTGTAATATTTCATGGCTGCCTTATATTGTTTTAGGTAGTCCTCAGTTGTAAAGGCATAAAATCCGAGCTGTTCCAGTTCCTTCCTTTTTTGTGTGATGAACTCAAATTGCTTTCTGTATTGATCGGATGTGCACATTTCCTGATGGTTCTGGTAGCCGTTGTTCCACGCGTCTTTGTCGAGTTGGTATTTCAGGTCGTTTATCTCCCATATATGCATGGCATCTGCATAATGGTATTTCAGTCCCAACCGGTAGCACTTTTGTACGAATGCATTGGAATAGAATCCCGTTTTGAACTCATAGATGCATAGCAGCATGTACAGACATTGCACCAATGTCTCCTTTTCGGTGAGATTGGTCATGTACATACCGGATCGTATGGCATTTTCCGTCACATGAAAATTCTCCATAATGAAACTGCTTCTGCTGAAGGTGCCTGTTGTCGTTTCAAAATTCCACCATTCCCCAGTATGGTCCTGATGCCGGATATAGCTGTGCATCGGTGCCAGAGCGATATAGGCTTCTGCACCGGTTTCATCAGCCAATATTTTGTATAGCATCGGTAATGAAGTACAAGTCCCCATTCTTGTTCTTAACAGATGTGATACAGTGCCGTATTCAAGAACTGTTTTTGTCTGTTCCATACTGCGTATATCGTACTGGTAGGTATGATACTGGTTGAAGTGGCTGGCTTCTGTGAAGTATGAGTAGATGCAGTAGTTCCTGGCCACATTGTCCGATGGGGCCATGGGGCGGTGCATGTCATACATATGTTTCAATGCCTTTACAATAATCTTGATTTCCTGCACATAGGCAGCACTGTCATTTTTGCCGTCAAAATAACAATTGTCCACGTGAAAGTTTGCCATTTTCAGGTCTGTCGGGCGTTTGTCAGTCAGCATGTCCTCAATTGTGCGGTAAGCTTTTTCATATAGGTAATGATTGTCATAGCGTGTTGTGTCATTTTCGTTTAATGTGAAATTGAGTAGCGGTTCTTCATCTTGTCGTGGTAGAACCGCACCCGTTGTAAGACTGGCACATAATAAAATCGTGACTATGTGAAATCGTTTGTGCTTCATAATATTCTGTTTGAGTGTTTGTTGTATTCTGAAAAGTCTAATCCTGTTTATGTTCTGCAGATGCATTTGCTTGCCGTTCCCGTTCTTCCTTTCCTTTCTTGAAATCGTTTATTATTTCTCTAAATCCTTTTAGATAGGAGCCACCTTCTTTCGGTATCTCTTTTTTCAGTCTTTTTTCAGAGACTTCGCCTATATCTATTTCGCGATCCCGGTTGTCATCACAGTGGTATCTGGAAAAGTTTGGGTTGTCTTTGTTGCACCGTATAACCAATGTGTCGCCAATGCCTCCACAATAGTTGTCACCTATAAAAGAGAAGTCGTGGTATATTTTGTTTCTGTAGTGGAACTTGTAGCGATAAACTCTACTTAGACCACCGAATTTGCCTCCTCCTCTTGTGTCATATATATATGTTATTTCCGCCATTACCTTTATGGGATTGCGCTCTACCATCCAATTGTTAATGAGTGAAGGCAACCATATATAAAGTAGAAGAAATCCTGGAAGAAAGAGCAGTACACGGGAAACTATTTCTTTGGTTCTCCATTTGATATGATTGAATGCCTTCCTCCATTTGGTCGGTTTGGGCAATGGTCTCTTCTTTTGTTGTTTGTGCATAGTTATTCATTATTAGGGTTGGTGATTGCTTTTATTCCTTCCAGCATTATAGAAACTTCAGATTCTACGACTACTGAAGTACCCTGTGTATATGGAGCACCGAAATTCTCCAAATCCTGTTGGGCTTTTTCCAATGCATTTATCCTTGATGTCCTAGAAGAACCTTCTGCCATCCGTTCCGCACGATCCAGTTGACTTTGCAGTTGTTTATAGGCACTTGGTTTGTTCATCTTCATGGCAGATTTTGCACCAGCTCCGGCCATTTCTCCTAACGCACCTAAAATGACATCTTCCTTAACTTTATTGGCATCTATCTCTCCTGTAATGACTTTTTGTGCTGTTGCACTACCGATGCCATCTGCCAATGGAGTTCCTACTCCTTGTACAACCGCTGTGCCGGCTTTCCCCAAATGATATAGTTTGGCGGCTTTCGTAATGCCAGACGCAATTCCTCCACTAATGGCGCCTGCCGCTGTTGCAACAAGAACATTTTTGACATTAATGTTTTTAACGGCATTGGAGAATGACTCTCCATTTAAAAACATTGATTTTCCAATTTGATATGCAATTTCTGTTACTCCCCCTAATATGGCTCCAGCGATTGGAAGCGCGACTTCTCCGTCAGGGTCGATGTGCCCGACAGGATTCCAAACGCAGTAGGCGTATGGGCTGATGTGCAGGTAATCGTCAGCCATCGGATCCACGCTCAGCCATCGCACCAGCTTGTCGGTCAGCGGTGTGCATACCAGCATGTTCTGCAGGGTATCCACCAACAGCACCAATTGTTCTGCCGTGTCGATAGCCGCCAGGCAGGGTGTCAGCACAATGGTGTCTGCCTGCAAGGTGAATTCCTCTGCAACTTCCTGTTTTTGCAAGGCCTGTATGGAATCCCAGTCCAATATGGGACTGTAGGCCTGTGGTGCAAAGCTGTCATATGGCGTCTGTGCTGATAGTGGGATGCCGCATATAGCCATTGCAATTAACAATAAATAGTGTTTGAAATAGTGCATCATGGTGCTTGTCTGATATGTTATAGGTTTTATTTAAGGTAATTTGTAATAAGCAATTGTTTGTGTTGGAAATTCAGTTGTTTTTGAAAATGAGAAAAATATGTCTATATTCATATTTTATGCGACAAAATACGGAATAAATTTTCATATATGCAAATATTGCTTGCAATTTGATGTGATGTTTCTTTTATGCAAGTTGTTGGAATTTCTTGATATTGATAATATATGTTAAATATATGTGGTTGAATGAAAATCTATCTAATGTGCTATTGTTTTTTTGATTCTTTGTTGTATAATTGCGCTTGTTGTGATAATGTGTAGAAAAATAACATCTAATACAATACAAAAATGAAACACTTTATCTTCTTTTTGACCATTGTTTTTCTGTGTCCTTGGCCGTTTTTCCTATTGGCAGAGAATCAACCTGAAGTATGGCATCGTACAGATTCACTTGTATTATTACCATCAGAAGACACTATTTCATGGACCGATGAATATGCGGTTTTCTCCGTTTTAAGAAATCTGCATGAGGATAGTGTGCAATGTTTGTGGGGGTTTGCCGAAAATGATACAATCTCTACTGCTGTGTTGACTGATGGTCTTTATACATCTTCAGGAGGAATTTTGTTGGCAACAATGCCGCGTGACTATTCCCAATGGAGTGTATATGCCTATCATGGTGGTATTCGGCTTGACAGCACAAAGATACATACTCTACGATTGGGTGATGTGCTGGCATATCGTAATGACAGTGTTTCGCCCGATACTTTGTATGGGCGGGTAGAGATGGAAGAATTGGCCTATTTCGGAGGAAATGTTTCCCGATTGCAGGCGGCTTCATTTCAGGCATATCTCGCCCTCAAATATGGGATTACGCTTGACTATGCCGCTTATCTTTCCCCGGCAGGTGATACACTCTGGCACCCTTTGGCTGATAAGGAATATTACCATCGGGTTGTCGGTATTGGGCATGACACCATATATGAGTGGCAGGCAAGAAAGTCACAATCCAAGGAAGATGCATTGTTGAGCCTGTATATGGATACATTGGAAGTGGGTGAGTATGTAATTGCAGGAGATGATGATGGCGTTATGTATTGGGCGCAGGAATCGCCCGAGACCTATTCTAACCAACGGATATGGCGTGTGCGTCAGCATTTGGAATATCCGCGACCATTGTATTTGTCTTTCAGTTTGTCTGATATGGCGGTACCATCGGATTCCATATGGTTGAGTGTTCTTGATTCAAATGGTGTGGAGATACAGAATGTGCTTCCTGACAGTGTGTTGTCTGATAGTGTGTGCTATTTTACCTTGCAGCGTTCTGATTCGCTTGTTCATTTACGTCTGAATGCCATGTTGCCCGATGTGGTCATACAAAAAAATCAGATGCAGCGTGAGTCTCAGGAAAATTTTGTTTTAGACACAGATGTTTTGTACGATGCTGGAAATAGAACCATAATAATATCAGGTTTTCCACAGGAACAGCAGTTCGATTTGTTCTTATACGATACTACCGGCAAGCTTTATTCCGTAATTTCAAGTCTCAATCCGGTAGATGTTAGTGTGCTTCCATATACAGTGTCTCACATAGTGATTACTGCTGGCGACCGGATTGTCGGCTCTGTTTCCGCTATGATTATCAAGTAAAATTGACGTCTCATTAAAAAATCAGATTTATATGAAACCGTTTTTTCGTTTTGCCTTTTTACTGTTAGGTTTCTTTGTCTTTCTGTTTTGTGTGAAAGCTGAACATCTTACTGTTTCTGACAAAGTTAACATACAGTCGGTCAAGCCCTATTCGTCGCTTAGTTTATATCAGGCGTATGAACCGGTTATGATGCGAGCGAATGGTTTTGCATTGGAGGCCGACAGTGGCAGCCTTCAATATGATATAACCATAGAAATGACAGTGTTGCCCTATAAGGACGGATATGCTTTTTCCTCAGATATGGAGAATGTGACAGGAGAGTGCGATGGTATTCGTCTTTTGCCTAATGGCAACCATTTTTCTTCAGACAACCCTGCGCGCATTACACTCAGCTATGATCCGGCTCGGATACCAATGGGTTATAAGGCGGAAGATATTTATACCTATTATTGTGACACTACTTCCGGTGTATATGGAAATGATGCTTCTTCTGCTTTTACATGGCGTCGGTTGGAACGTGTTTCAGTAGATACAGTCGCACATACAGTCACTTCATTGACGACGCATTTTACCGACTTTGCCAATGCTGTAATCCGAATTCCGGAAATGCCTGAAAGCAAGGCGTTTGTGCCGACGTCAGTTACTGATATGCTGGATGTGGATCCTATGCATGGTATACCGATGGTGGAGACTCCGTCTGCAAATAACCGTGCTACTGCTGAATTGAATTATCCTATAGAATTACCTGCCGGAAGGTTAGATATGCAGCCCAATGTGGATTTATTTTATTCGAGTGCAGGAGGAAATGGTATATTGGGAGTGGGTTGGAGTCTCAATCTGCCGGCCATCACATTGGATACACGTTGGGGAGTGCCGCGCTATGATCCGGTATATGAATCGGAGCAATATATGGTAAATGGCGCTGCTGTACTGTTTCGTGAGAATGATGGTTCCGCAGTACCTCTTCCGTATCAGGATAATTCTTTTCAGCCCCGCAGGAATGGTGTTGTTAATTTTTATGCTCGTGATACGGAAAACCAGAATCGCATAATACGCGTGGGAACCAATCCTACTGATTATTGGTGGGCTGTGACAGACAGAAATGGCATTACGACTTATTACGGACGAACCTTCAATCCCAATGATCCGAATGATAGAAGTATTGATGAGTCAAGCGTGGTCAGAACAGATAATGGATGTATTGCATATTGGGCAGCGACAGCAACAGTTGATGTACATGGTAATTACATTCTATATGCCAATGAGAAAAAGAATAATACCATTTATGTCAAACAGATTGATTATACTGGCAATGTCAAACAGAGTGTAGCTCCGGTATATCGTGTCAAGTTTGCTTATATGAATCGTGAAGATGTTTCTTCTTCCGGCCGTTTGGGGGTATTGCAGATGGAAAACCGCTTGCTCTGCCATGTGCTTGTACAATATCATCTTCCAGATCGTCCACAACCGGAATATGCCGATAATCTTGCTGCTTATTATATGCAATATACAGAACCACAAGAGGCCACCTTGTACAAAAGTCGTCTTGCTGAGGTGGTGAAACTTGATTCTGTACATGATTTGATGCTTGATGATGTCTGCTCTCTGGATGAGATCACAAGTGGGGAGGTAGAGCGTAACTCTTTGACAAAAGAACTGTTGGCTCTTATGGAGAGTAGCGGAGACACCATGCTTTATGACCAGTCAATGAACAATCTCCGATACCCGTATGGGAAAAATAGTCTTCCCGCCAGTGTAACGGAATTTGCTTATGCCAATGCTCCCTCTGCAAAAAATTTGTTTTCTTCTGCTGTTTTGTTGTCAGGATCAGATGAAATGTCATTGTCTAAGAATTATAGCAGGAGTTGGAGCGTGGGAGGAACGGCTACTGTAGGAGTTGGAATTCAAGTTTTCTCTACAATTCTAACAGGTGGTGGTAATTATGATTTCAGACGCAGCACGGGTGGAAATGAATCCATGCTTCTGGATTTGAATGGAGACGGACTTACGGATATAGTTTATGAGGAATATGGTCAGGTCTGGTACAGAAGGCAATATAAGCAAGGCAGTCAATATGTTTTTGCCCCTGCAGTTCGGGTTGGTGGTCTGACACGACTTTCACGTGATGTGACTAACACCCATTCATGGGGATTGCAGTTGTCATTGGGCGCGAATCTGAGCTATACGAATCCGTTGTCCACAACCTATACCGATACCTATTTTTCCGATGTCAATGCAGATGGTCTGCCTGATATGATTGACGGAGACAATATCCTTATCAATCAGTTGGTAGATGGGAATCCCGTTTTTGGTGAATTTACAGGTGTTGATACTCAGACAATATCGGTAAACAACAGCCGTTGCGGTGAAATCATTCTTGATGGTGAAGTGGATGAACATCTTGAATGTGATTTGGAGGAAGTCTTGGTTGACAGTTATCCTTTGGAAGATTTTTTCGGCCCTTCGGTTGATTATGAAATAACGGCAGGAGAAATCAGCGAGAAGCAGGAGGAGTATCCCGAAATGCTTTATTATGATGGTAGTGTCATAAAGACTGATGCGGAGAAATTGTATGAAGAGATTGATGGAACCACATCTAACCGTCCGGATATTTCAACACCCAAATATGCGCAGATGGCACCTTCCAATGCCCCTTTATTAATAGATAGTGGGTTGATATATCGGATAGAAAATGGTCGTGTAAATGTATATCGTTTGGAATATGTCTGCAATCCTCTCGATGCAGACCCGGATATTGAGACCGTACGTGTATGGGTGGCTCCAAAATCAGGAACCATAACACTGACCGATAGTATTTCTCTTGTAGAAAATACTTCTGAATCACGTTCCCGTTCGTTAACCGCTGATGGTATTTCCTATACTATACAGCATTGCCGTAACATAACTCCTCAAGGAGATGGTATGCATCTTCATGCAGGAAATTACACTTTGTTGCGCGATGGAACTGTGGCTGCCGATGACTATAGTGTGCATTCCTGGTCGGAGACCTTGACAGTTCAGAAAGGCGATATTCTGATGTTCCGTTTGCGGTCAGGTGAAAACAACCGTTATGACAAGACTGTATGGCGTCATATAGTCCGTTATTCAGGGGAAACAGATGTGTATGATTCCCAAAACGATTATGTATGTTCCGGCAATGGGTATTTTCAGGCTCATGCAGACGGTAGCGTTATTTTGTCTTTTTCAGGCCGTAATGAAGGGTTAGAACCAGTTGCTTTAAAGGTAAAAAGAGCCAACGGTGCTTCATCAGCATATATTGTCAATACTGTTTTGCATCCTGGCAATGTAAATGTTCCTTCACTTACATTATCGGTCAGTGAAAACGACAGCATCATAGTCACTTTGTCTCCTGTTGACAACAGTGTGGTTGAACCTCGTTGGAGCGATATACAGCTAACTCCCTGTTTGCAATACATATCTGATTTTCTGACGAATGAGGCTACAGGTACTACTGTTCGTGATACGGTTGTTTATTATCCTGATGTACAAATAAGCCATACATCCTTATATCCTGCTTCGTCAGCCTACCGAAAATTGTTTGGTGTCCTGCATAAAGGCTGGGGTGCATTCGCTTATCAGAATCTGAATGACCATGATATCATTTTTTTGGATTCCCTTGTCAATACGCAGTTGCTTGCTGCAGAATATGCGCGGCAGAATCCGTCTTTTTCGGAAAATCAATCGGCCATGTCTTTTTCGGGAGAAGGAGATTGGGCTTCGCAGGTTGATGCTGCATTTGCAGAAAGCAATTTGTTCAACCCAATTTCAGGTACGGCATATTGGGTGCCGATGAATGCAGACAGCCGGACAGGGCAATGGATTGCTTATGGTAACTTGGGCTGTATAGGCAAGTCTTTGCATAGCAATGCCCGCGAAATTACCATACAGGACGATGTGGAGGATATTGTGGAGTATGATAGTTCCATCCCATTCAGACAAGGCGAGACCCGAAAGAATAATTTCGTACGCAAACAAAGCCGTTCTGTACAGCATAGTGTTTCTTGGGGAGCATTAGGCATTATGAATGCGTCACTCAGCAAGGGTACATATGAAGTGGTTGTTGATTATATGGACATGAATGGTGACGGTTATCCTGATTTTGTCGGGAAAGATGGCATACAATACAGTATGCCATGGGGTGGAATCGGCAAGTTGCAGAGTGTAAACCGATTTTCTCCTTTCCGAAGCACCAACAATACCGCTGGTACATCTTTCTCTGCTTGTACTTCAGAGATGCAGAAACTGTCTGGCAATGGCTTGCGCGATGGTAAGTTTTATCTGAGTGGCTCGTGTGGAGCTTCAGGCGCTTCAGGAGGATCATCGACCCTCATCAATTTTGTGGATGTCAATGCAGACGGTTTGCCGGATAAGGTAGATGTGGAGAATCATACGGTCTGCTACAATCTCGGATACACTTTCTCTGAACCGTTTGAGTTTTCCGGTAATATCAACGAGGGAAGCAGTAGTAGCGGAGATCTTAATGTTGGTGGTAACCGTTCTCCTTTTTCCATTGCACAGGTGAGTATTAGTGGCGGCCTTGGAGGTTCTATATCCGATGACCGGACGTATGCGATGTTTATGGATGTTAACGGGGACGGACTTCCTGACAAAATAACGCAAACAGGGAAGCAGGTGTCTGTGGCCTATAACCGTGGTATGGGGAGTGACGGTGTGTTGTTTGACTCTCCTCAGAATGTTTCTAATGTAACGAATATTTCCGCTAATCAGACGCTTGGTTATACGACCACATTGGGAGTAACGGGAGGGTTTACTATATCTGTCGTAAAAATTGAATTGGGTGTAAAATCTTCTCCTTGGGGCGAATCATTCACCACAGGCAATGTAATGATGACAGATATGGATGGTGATGGCCTGCCTGATTATGTGTGGGAAGAAGATGACAGGATTTATGTGCGTTACAATACAGCAGGGAAAGCCAATCTGCTTACAGCGGTCACCAATCCTACCGGTCATCAGATACTGTTGGATTATACGCTTTCCGAACCGACATCCCGACACAGAAACCGTCAATGGGAATTACGGCGTATAGTCAATTATCTGCCTAATCATCCTATGACAGAGGCGAAAGACTGTATTACAGAATTGGAATACGGAAATGCCTATTATGATAATTACGAAAAGACAAGTTATGGATATGAATATGTAAGGGTGGAGACCGGCGGACAAAAGGTGAATGAGGCCTATTATCATAACCGGTCTTTCTTGTTGAACGGTGAGTTGAAGGAGAGTTTGCTAACAGATTCTGATGGGAACAAGTACATTCGGCAGATACATGGTAGCAGATATACCAATATGGTCACAGGCAGTGAGACTGGAGGAGACAGTATCTGTGATGATGCCAACGCATTTGTTTCCAAGGATGGATATTGGACGGAATATTATGAAGCGGAAGAAACGCCTCAGATAACGACTCGCTACGATATCCATTACGACCGTTACCATAATATCATTGAATATGTTGATGAAGGTGATATTACTGTTCCTGGTGACGATTGGCGGCAAATTGTGACCTATTTGCCCAACACTGCCAACAATATGATTTCCTTGCCCAAGACAGAGAAGGTATATGACAATTCCGGACAATTACTGCGTAGTTCGTCTGTAAGCTATTCTCCATGGGGTCAACCGGCTCATATACGAATGGAAGATAGTCTTCAGAATCTGACTGCCGTCACACATGTGAAATACGATGCTTTTGGTAATGTGACAGCACTTATTTCACCTGAAAATGTAAATAATGAACGAAGCTGGTCTTCTTTTGCTTATGACTCTTTAACCTATTCATATGTAGTATCAATAGACAATCCTTTCCGTCTCAGAACCTATACTGACTATGATTACCGTTGGGGTCTGCCTTTGCGTACAGTTGATCCTGCCGGCAACGAAATGCGCTATTATTATGACTATATGGGCCGACTTAGTCGTGTGTTGGCGCCGCAGGAGTTGTTGCATGGCAAGTTTTATACGGTCAGGTATGAGTATCGTCTCATCAACAATGATCTGGTATATACACCGGCATATGATTTTACACATGTCTATAAGAGTATGTATGACTCTCTGTTTACGCAGCAGGAAGTGTCTCTTTATGACCAGTTGGGAAGAAACATACAGAAGAAGCATTACGCTGAAGTGAACGGAGATGACATGTGGGTGGTAGATGGGGCAGAAGAATGGGATACTTTCGGGAGGGTTATTGCCAGTGAAGTTCCTTTTGTCGCACAGCGTTCTTCTTATGCATATGAACCCTTGGATAATAATCGACCGATAACCCGTTTCAGCTATGACGTTCAGGATAGGCTTATCAATCAATACAATGCTGACGGATCTTCAAAAAGCATGGATTACCATTTTGATAGAGATGCTGGAAATGTTTTGCGCTTCAGTAGCAACATGACAGATGAGAACGGCATAAAGACAATGGTGCTCAAATCGCCGCAGGATTGGATTGTGCAGCAGGTTGCAGGAGATAGTAGCAGAACATTTTTTCAATATACGCCCATAGGTGAACTGTATTGTGCGACCGATCCGGACGGATATAGCACTCACTATAAATATAACATGTTTGGTCAGGTCAAAGAAAGAGACCATCCTGATGCAGGTCGTACAATCTGGAAATATGACCTTGCCGGAAATGTGGTAAGCAAACAGACTGCCAATCTGTTGCAGCACAACGAAGCGGTGGAATACAAGTATTCATACAATCGTTTGTCGGAAGTCGTGTATCCGGTACATCCTGAAAACAATGTCCGCTATGTTTATGACAATGCCGGTAGAATTGCTGGTAGAGTGGATGGAACAGGAAGAGAGGAATTTGTTTATGATAGAATGGGCAATGTTGCACAGTCTTTACGTCGGGTGGTCCTTCCTGTTGACGGCTATGTATATGTTTTCAAGACGCAGTTCAAATATGACAGTTTCGGCCGTATACGCAATATTGTCTATCCCGATGGCGAGGTATTGCATTATGGTTATACTACAGGTGGTTTGCTGAAATCGGTAGCAGGAATCAAGCATGGGCAGCAAAACATCTATTTGTGGGACAGAGTGTATGATGAACAGGGAAGAACCATAGTCCGTTTGGCGGGTAATGGAGTAATGACAAAATATTCATATGATTCCAAGCGGCAGTGGCTGAATGCTATGCATACGGAATTGCCTGATGCGACTCCACTGCAAGAGCTGTCTTATAAGTATGATGCCGTCGGCAATATCCTCGCCATTAACCAGTCTGCACCGGCATGGACCAATCCTGTGTTGGGTGGAGCCTATGTAAATGATTATAAGTATGACAGTCAATATCGGCTCGTCAAGTCAACAGGGACCGGTGATTTCTCTTATTATCAGAATGCGAGTTATTCTCCGGCTGGGCGTATGGGCAGCAAGTTTACCGATACGCCTTTAGGTCGTTCCGATTTGCTGTTTGGTTATGATAGTTATAGATACACTCATCAGCCACGGACTGCCTATGATTCGAATGTCGGTGAAATGGCGTTCTTCTGGGATGCTGCTGGAAATATGGTCCAATCCATCAGTTGCTCACGCAATGCAGGACGTTTCCATGAGTGGGATGAGGAAAACAGGTTACGGTTTGTGTTAGGTGTAAAATATGCAGGCTACTATGGCTATGATGCCAATGGTGAACGTGTATATAAACTGGTAGGCACAAGCGCTGTCGACCAACTCAATGCAGGTTACACGAAAGCACAAGTGATGTTTGATGATGCAGTGCTTTATCCCAATCCGTATATGGTTGTCACACGGAAAGGTTATACCAAGCACTACTATGCAGGAACAGAACGTTTGGCAGCTTCCATTGGTCGTGGTGGATTTGCTGACATGGTTCAGCCCGTTGATACGGAGTTGAGTGAACCGGAAAAACTACAGATAAAGGCTTTCAGTGAATGGTATGCGCAATATGATCCGTTCCGCCAAAAGGACTTGTTGCTTAAAGCTGTCAGCACAGTAGATATTAAGGGTGAAAAGCGCGAGGAGCTGGATTATCATTGCGGTGCCGTACATTTGGAATACATAGATCTGTTGGCACATCGTGATATTCTATTGGAGGCGGTGAAGTCTAATGCTTATATTAACGATAACGAAGTTGAACAGTATTACTATCATGCTGATCATTTGGGTTCAGCCAATTGGATAACTAATAGAAATGGTAGGCCGGTCCAATATATCCATTATGCGCCTTATGGTGAATTGGTAGCCAATCAATTTTCGCGTGATTATAACGAACGATATAAGTTTACCGGTAAGGAACGTGATGCAGAGACCGGCTATGATTATTTTGGAGCCAGATATTATTACGGTTCATGGGGCCATTGGTTGTCTGTTGATCCATTGTCCGACAAATATCCTACAATTTCTCCTTATGCCTATTGCATGTGGAATCCGGTGAAATATGTTGATCCGGATGGGAAAGAAAAAATTTCATTCTTACCCCAATCAAATAAAACGGACTTCCCGTACGAATACCCAGATGATAATAGATTGCATTTGTTTTTTCATGGGCATAGTAGTGGTGTAATACAAGTAGAATGGAATAGCACAAAATATGATATTGAACCAGACGAAAAAGGAGCAAAGCTACTTTCTTGTATTTTAGTTGCATCAGAGAGTGAGCTATGGATGAATTATCTGGAAAAAAAAGAGTCTATAGAAGTTGTTCTATATGGTTGTTATTCTAAAAAAATGGCAGAAGCTTTATCGAAGGAATTTCGAGGTGCATATTTCACTGGGTCGAAGACTGCAACTTATTCTGTTGATGGAAAAGCTAAGGGACCACGGAAAAGTTCTTTTTTATTATTTTTGTTGTTGGATTGGGATATTTTTAAAAGTAAATGGTTCATTTATAAGGATGGTATAGTATGTGGAACAGATAAAAATAATATTCCAACTCCTTTGAGCAACAAAATAAATGCAAACCATGAAACCGAATAAATTGACAGCATTTTTGTCGCGTCCTTTCACCGGCGGTAATAGGGTAGTATTATGGACGCAGCTATATTGGATAGCAATGGAGCTCTATTTCTATGAATACTTTTTCGTGGATTGGAAATTCTTTGCCACGGTTATGGCTTGTTGTGTGGCAATACTGTTGGTTTACCGTCTGTTGCACGACACCGTCTGTTGGACAATCATTGCCTCTATGATTTTGTGGTTTTGCATCTTTTTGGAAGTTTATGAATTGCGCGATAGTTTGCTTGGTCCATGGCATTCTTTGATTGCGACATTGTTATTTTGTACTTTAAACATTGTCGTTCCCTTGTTCAGTATCCTATATGACCGGATTGCCAAGCGTATAACGCTTTGGAATGCACTGTTGCTCTACATCTTGGTAGGCAGCTTGTATCTGGTTGTCTGGTGGATAGGTGCCTTGCTTGTTCCCGCAGGAAGACAGATACACGTCGTGGAATCGATGGTGGACCAGGTTCGTCAATACGAAACTCCTTCGCGGCAGCAGCTGGATGCGCTTCTTGACCTGTGCGACTCGGGTGAATATGAAATATGGACTTATGATACAGACATGTCACATATCATTTTCTATCCTCAGGGTTCTTATAAATTACATGAAAGGGCTCAAGCATTCTTGAGTGCTTATGAAAGAAACAAGACCTGCTTTATACGGTGCCGTTATAGACCACTAAACGGCAAATCGAAATACATAGGAATCATTATTGACTATAATATAGCAGAAAAGACATATAGAGTGGAACCTATAGTGGAATATGGAGTGTTTTATGATAAAAACAATGGAGGGTAGGCACATGAACAGATTGACTACTTTTTTGTCGCGTCCATTCACCGGCGGAAATAGGGTGGTATTATGGACGCAGCTTTCTTGGATAGGGATGGCGTTCTTTATGTATGGATACTTTCAAGTGAATTGGAAACTTTTTGCTGAGGTGATGGCTTTTTGTGTGGCAATACCGTTGGTTTACCGTCTGTTGCACGATACTGTCTGGTGGACAATCTTTGCTTCTCTGTTTTTATTGTTTTTTTTGATTGTAGGTCCTTTAGTACTTTGTTCATGGTCTGTGTTTTCTCCCGCACCATGGCACTTTATCGTTGGCTTTTGGTTCTGTATGACGCTATACGCAGTTGTCCCCTTGTTTAGCATCCTGTATGACCGTATAAGCAAGCGGGTAGTACTTCGGAATATATTGCTGAGCTACATTACGGCAGGAACCTTTTATTTGATGTTCTGGTGGATAGGTGTCATATTTGTCCCCACTGTAAGCATGCTTTCTACCATGAAGTCGATAATAGAGGAAGCCCGTCAATACGAAACTCGTTCACAACAGCAGTTGGATGCACTAGCCCGATTGTGCAGCCAAAGTGAATATGAATTTACGGTCTACACGGAAGAACCGGACAAATACAGTTTGAACATTTCTTATTCGCCTGTAAAAGACGAAACGGGTAATAGTTATGTGTTTGGAATTGATGTTCGTTATGGTTTTGAAGAAGATAAGTTGGATATACGCAGTAATCTTGTGTCCTATTCCATTCCTTGACGGAATGAACATAAATTTCTAGGAAGTCAACCATTATAAATAGGCAGGAGAAATGAAAACAAAGACAGTAATTTATAGATTCGTGTTGGCATTGTTTTGTGCTACAACATTAAATGCCCAATCCCAAATCAAGGTTAATACATTGACATCCAGTTATTTCAATGGCTTAACTAAACAGACTCAAACAATAGTCAAGTATGTGATAACAAATAATTCAGATGAAGATTATTTGACCTGGGTGGCGTTAACTCCCAATGAAGACAAGTCAGATGCCAGGTTGATTGACGATTTCTTTTTTAGGCTAAAAGGTGACTTCAACTATGTAATGATGCTGTATGATGGTTTATTGGATGGGCTATCAGAACCCTTTAACATCAACATCGGATATTCATTTCTTAAGAAGATTAGACCTGGTGATACATTTACATATATCATTGCCAAGACAGACGAGAAATCACATTTTTATGAAGACAGGATAGTCGTTGTAAATAAGAATGAAGCCTATAATCAGGTATCTATTTCTATAGATGAAAAATATTTTTTCAAGCCATCAAGTATTTTCTTGGTTGAAAATGGCATATCAGACTAAAGTCTGGCTCCAGAGATAGATAAAATATACATATAAACACAAACAGCTATGACAGAATTTTTTCATTTTCAAAATAATATTTTTGCCCATTCGGTTATGGAGCTAAAGGTTATGCCTCCTTATTATTATAGGGACATAGACTGGCTGATATGCCCAACAACGCACGAAAGGCTTCCTGAAGATCTTGGGTTTTATGTAAAGAAAGGCAAACGCTGGACGGATATCATTGTCTATAATGAAAGTGTTACCCTCCAGTTCTATTCCCAAAGACTCATTGAGTTGTTGAGCCGTTTTATCGATATGGACAATATCTCTTATCCGGTTCACATTGAAGGAGCGCCTTTTCCTTATTATTTAATGTATAATCTGAAAGGGTATCCATTTGTGAAGCAAAATGTCACAAAAACCTGGCCGTTTCGTTTTGAATTGTCAGAGACCCCTCCTGCTTTGTTTTCCGTAATGCATTCCAGCTTTTGTATTTGTACCAGGCTTGTAAAAGAAGCCTTGGAGAAGGCAAAGTTGACCAATGTCAGTATCGAGAGTTGCTATGCCTTGACAAAGGAGGAACACGAGAAATGGAAAGAGGAATACGGTCAATCGGATATTAACGGATAAAAGAATACAGCTATGAACGATATATGTGACATATTGAAGGATTTGAAGTCTGACCCTTGTTTTTCCGGTTTCAGGTTGCTGAAAGGTGAGTTTTCCCTTGTGGATAACTCCCACAAGGGAGAGTGCCAGTGGGTGGTGCTTAATGGTTGTATGACTTATGTTCAGAATCCCGGCTCAGCAAAGGTTGATTATCAGTTGGTTTACCCAATCTATCACAAGCGTTTTTCCATTTTGTCAGAATGGTATCAGAGATTCTATGCCATTCCCTTGTATAATGTTAGCCATGTCCGTCTTGACGGCAGGATGTTAGGGCTTCCAAACTCATTCCGTTTCCCGTGCACGAGTGGAGCGGACTTGTTTACTACCGACGAATACCTTCGCTTCAAGGAAACGGTAAAAACAGGCATGGGATTGGTGAACGACAATTATGCAACATTGGAAAAGTATTATTCACATGAAATTGTTCCGATTCTGAACGGCAGAAAAATCAGTCTCTGCCCAAATAATTGGATGTTTTTCGACTTGGCATTGGCAAGAATAGTCAGCCCTCAGGATTACTGTAAGGTAAAGCTCATACTTCTGGAACATACTCATGAATATTTTGCAAGGATGGGGTCCTACTATTCCTATGATCATTCAATGTTCTACTCGAAATTGGAAGAGGTTTTACCCTATTTGGAGAGCGATGAATTTGATGCGTATGTAGCAAAATACAGGTAATATAAAGGAAGGAAAATTGTAATATAAAATATCCCGTCTGTATTTTGAGAATAATACGGACGGGATATATTGCATTATATATTACCAATTATTTCTATAGGTCTATAAGCTGACACCGATAGCAGCTGTTATACCGGAAAATGGTTGTGATTTGCGTGCACTACCGAAATCGAATAGGGAAGTCCAGCGGTGCAGATAGCCAACATTAAGGAGTACATATTTCTGGTAACCAAATTTATAGGCAAATTCCAATCCCGCATTTACACCATAATTGATACCAAAGATTTCTTTTCCTGCACATAAACCGCCAAGTCCTTTCACGTATGGTACAATGTATATGACTGAGCACTTGATGGGTAATTGTCCACCTATTCCGATGTTGATGTCTGCCATGGTATGGTTGTTGGTAACCGGTACTTCTACAGGCTCTTGTGGATTGGTGTAGTCCCATTCTATATCGTTTGTTTTTACATTGACGGCTCCGATTCCCAGCTCATAGGTAAGGAAGGTAGCCACAGTACGCTTGAATGATATGTTATATAGCATGCCATAACAATCCTTGTTGAAAGGAAATCCTACATTGGCATAAATGGATGTGCCGAATCCGTATGTTTTGGAAATGCCGTTGGGCTCAATGTCAGTCTTGTTCATGTTGTCAGCCCCTTTTATCCTCCAGTTTCCTTGCTCCAATTCCCATTCTGTATCGATGGTCTTGTTACCGGATATATATTCCACAGTGGCAGTGTGTTTGTCTGCATCAATGCTAACTATTTTGTTGAACTTGTAGTCTTTTTGGACAAATTTCTGGCAAATGATGTCTGCTATGCCGATACGGATACCGTCAAGAGGTTTGCCCTGTTCATATGATTCATTGATTGCTGTTTGTGCGTTGTCTGATGATTGGATAATCAAATCATAGAAGGTGGATGCGGAAATTTCAGATACAAATCCATACGATACATATGGAATGACTGACTTATATGTTTCCTTTACAGCCTTGGTTAGTCCTTGGGCTCTCTCTTTCAGTCTTATGCTGTCATTGGTTGCCGGCTGGCCGACGTTTTTTTCAATCAATTCGATAATGGCTGATGCAGGTATGGCTAGATTGGTGTTCTCTCTGCCGTTGGCTTTCCATGTGTTAATGCCTATTACACTATGTCCCGTAATGTTGTTGTCGGTCTTGATTAGTAGAGGGCTGCCGGAGCTGCCTGCGTCAACAGGAGCTGTGTGTTGGATGAAACGGCTTTTGCTGGTGGATACGAGCGATTCCAGAGTAAGCGATGCATTGGATATAATGCCATTCGCATATTGCCATGAAGGTTTTCCTGCCAATCCCGGATAGCCGGCTGTAAACACATTGTCGCCGTCATGAAGAGGTGCAACAGACAACGGTAGAGGAATTATATTGCCGATTTCGCTTTCAGGAAGGAGTATCAGTGCCAAATCCAAAGCGTCATCGCATGCTACAACCTGACAATTTGTAATTTTGTGGGTATTGTCGTTGGATGTGATTTCAATATCTACTTCAGAAGCTTGGTCCACCACATGGCGGTTGGTGACAATATACATCTTTCCGCTTATTGTGTCACGGTAGGCAAAACCGGACCCATAGATACCCTTGGAGTAACTTTCCAGAACCTCGGCTGCCGCATAAAATCCGTCCGACTTTAAATGTTTGCCAAAGGTGGAAAGAAACTGTTGGGTCTTTTCCGAATAAGTAGGCGTTACCACAACTACAGATTCACGTAAACTTTGTGACATGACAGTGACTGACATGAATACTGCCAGCAGTAGGGCTAATGGTTTTCTCATATATTTAAGATTTTATGGATTATGGGCGCAAATTACAACTTTTTTTTGAATGTACAAATAGTATTGTAAAAAAGTATGCTTCCCCATAAATCCCTATACCTAATAATAGGTATTTTCTGAGTGCGAAGTTTATACTATCTTTGTACTCTCAATTCGGAAAGCTTTGTGAAGGCCTGATTTTTGGCCGCATCCTGCTTTTTCCGGACAAAGAAACGTACGTATGAAATTATCAGCATTAAAGGAAGGTGAAAAAGGAGTGGTGGTGAAAGTAACCGGTCACGGTGGCTTTCGCAAGCGTATTGTAGAGATGGGTTTCATCAAGGGAAAGACGGTTGAGGCTGTGATGAATGCCCCTTTGCATGACCCTATCAAATATCGGATAATGGGCTATGAAATATCCTTGCGTCGGCAGGAGGCTGACATGATAGAGATTATCAGTGAAGAGGAAGCACGCATGCAGCATATAGCACCCGATTTCCACGGCTCCATCAATGAAGATACAGTTTTGACGGAAGACGACCTCAAACGGATGGCGTTGGGCAAGCGCCGCACCATCAATGTGGCATTGGTGGGCAATCCCAATTGCGGCAAGACCTCGCTCTTCAATCTCGCTTCGGGCGCACACGAACATGTGGGCAATTACAGCGGCGTGACAGTAGATGCCAAGGAGGGTTTCTTCCGCTTTCAGGGCTATGATTTCCGTATTGTCGATTTGCCCGGCACTTATTCGCTCTCGGCCTATACGCCAGAGGAATTGTATGTCAGACGCCATATCATTGACCAGACACCCGATGTCATTATCAACGTGGTCGATGCTTCCAATTTGGAGCGCAACCTCTATCTGACCACCCAGCTGATTGATATGAATGTGCGTATGGTGGTGGCGCTTAACATGTTTGACGAACTGGAAAAGAGCGGCGACAAGTTGGACTACAAACAGTTGAGCAAGCTGTTCGGGGTGCCCATGATTCCCACCATCTGCAAAAAGGGTTTGGGAGTTGACCATCTGTTCCACTTGATTATCAATATGTACGAAGGGGGCGACTTCTTTGACAAGGATGGCAATATTTCCGCTGAAATTCTCAACGAACTGAACGACTGGCACAAGACGGAAGTGCACGACCAGCATTCCGCCGACTATGCCGGCCACGTGGAGGAAGAACAGCACGATTTGGAGCGCATCTACAGGCATATCCACATCAACCACGGACAGGTCTTGGAGGAGGCCATCGATGCTATCAAGCGTGAAATTGCGAAAAACGAGAACATACGCCACCGCTATTCCACCCGTTTCCTTGCCATCAAGTTGCTGGAAAACGACAAGGACATCGAACATGTGGTGTCGGAACTGCCGAATGGCGATGCCATTATGAAGTTGGCCGCCCGTATCAAAAAGGACTTGCAGGCTACGCTCAACGAAGACAGCGAATCGGCCATCACCGATGCAAAATATGGCTTCATTGCCGGAGCCTTGCGCGAAACCTATGTGCAGAGCAAGGAGAAGAAAAGCACGCTCACTCAGGCCATTGATGCCATCACCATGCACAAGGTGTGGGGCTATCCCATTTTCTTCCTGCTCCTGTTCTTTATGTTTGAATGCACCTTTGTCTTGGGCGAATATCCCATGGGCTGGATTGAGAGTCTGGTGGCATGGATAGGCGGACTGGCTTCGACCTATGTGCCCGACGGTATGCTGAAAGACATGCTCGTGGACGGCGTAATAGGTGGGGTAGGCGGAGTCATTGTTTTCCTGCCCAACATATTGATATTGTATTTCTGCATCTCCATAATGGAAGATTCGGGCTATATGGCACGTGCCGCATTCCTGATGGACAAGATTATGCACAAGATGGGCCTGCACGGCAAATCGTTTATTCCCCTCATCATGGGCTTCGGCTGCAATGTGCCTGCCGTAATGGCCACACGCACGCTGGAGAGCCACAAGAGCCGTTTGATAACCATGCTCATTGTGCCGCTGATGACCTGTAGCGCACGTCTGCCGGTATTCCTCTTGCTCACATCGGCCTTCTTCCCGAAAAACGGCTCGTTCATCATGATGGGCATCTATGTGTTGAGCATTTTGACGGCGGTAGTTGCCGCACGTGTTTTCAGTAAATATCTGGTCAAGGAAGAGGATTTGCCTTTTGTAATGGAATTGCCGCCTTACCGCATGCCGACAGCCAAGTCCATTTTCCGCCATACGTGGGAACGCGGCAAGCAATATCTGAAGAAGATGGGTGGCATCATATTGGTGGCTTCCATCATTATCTGGTTCCTGGGCTATTTCCCCAACCACGACGCATATACCTCTCCAACCGAACAGCAGGAACATTCCTATATCGGCCGCATCGGTCAGGTCATGGAGCCTGTCATCCGTCCGTTGGGCTTCGATTGGCAGATGGGCGTAGGTTTGCTGTCGGGTATTGGTGCCAAGGAATTGGTGGTGAGCACATTGAATGTGCTTTATGCCGATGGAGAAGACATAACGGCATCCGGTTTGCCTGGACGTATGGGCATAACGCCTTTGGCGGCATTGAGCTACATGATATTCATCCTGTTCTATTTCCCTTGCATAGCTACCATTGTGGCCATCAAGCAGGAATCGGGCAGTTGGAAATGGGCCTTGTTTGCCATACTTTACACCTCCTTGTTGGCATGGCTGGCATCCTTTGCCGTATTCCAGATAGGCGGTTTGTGGTTTTAACGGGTGAAATGCAATGGAAGTACTTTACGAAGACAATCATATCATAGCGGTCAACAAGACCAATTCGGAGATTGTGCAGGGCGACAAGACGGGCGATACGCCGCTGTCTGACATAGTCAAGCAATATATTAAGGAAAAATACGCCAAGCCCGGTGAAGTGTTCCTTGGGGTTACTCACCGCTTGGACCGTCCCACATCGGGGGTGGTGCTGTTTGCCCGTACCAGCAAGGCGCTCACACGGCTCAACGACATGTTCCGCAACCATGACATCCGAAAAACCTATTGGGCCATTGTGAAAAATGCGCCCGAAGAGCCGGAAGGCACACTGGTGCATTATTTGGTGCGCAATGAAAAGCAGAACAAGAGTTATGTATATGACCTTGCGAAGAAGGGTACCCAGAAAGCGGTGCTACACTATCGCATGCTGGCAAAGTCCGATAACTATACCTTGTTGGAAGTGCAGTTGGAAACGGGCCGTCATCATCAGATACGTTGCCAGTTGGCGCACATCGGTTGTCCCATCAAGGGCGACTTGAAGTACGGTTTCCCGCGTTCCAATTCCGATGGCGGCATTTGTCTCCATGCCCATTCAGTGGAGTTTGTTCATCCTGTGTCCAAGCAGTTGGTTCATATTGAGGCCGAACCGCCCGCAGCGGAGAAACTTTGGGGTATTTTGGCGCCCAACCTTTAATAGGTCAGCGCTGTGCACGGAGGGTAATGAGCAGCACAATGAGTGCCAATGCCGCTCCAGCCGCGCACACACCGTTCCATCCTCCATATTGCCATGCCGTTCCGGCAATGAACGTACCGATCGCACCTCCAAGGAAATAGCAGGTCATAAACAGCGAATTGATGCGACTAGATGCTTTCGGGTTGAGCGAAAAGGCTGTGCTTTGGTTGCTCAGCTGTATGCATTGCATGCCTATGTCAATCAGAACAATACCGATGATGATAGTGGCGTAATGGTTTTGTCCGAACGCAAAGACCATCCACGAAAGGATAACGAGCGATGCCCCCAAAAGGTTGAAGCGATACACACCATAGCGGTGAATGAATTTGCCCAGAAAGGTAGCCGCCAAGGCTCCTGTAATGCCGCATAGGCTCAACAATCCGATGACACCCGAATCGGCAAAGAATGGTGCGCCCGACATCTTGAAGGTTAGGCAGCTCCACATGCCCAGAAACGAACCGAAACAGATGGCGGCACGCAAGGCAGCCAAACGCAGGTCGGCATATTCACGGAATAGGGTGAGGAGCGATTTCATCAGTTCGCTGTAGCGTCCCGAAAAATTGGTGGGAATATTGGGGAATGCAGTCAGAATAACCGCAATGGCTGCGAGTATAAGCACAGCCGCCATAAAATAGACCGTTCGCCAGCCAAACCATGCACCCACCAGTCCACTGATGGCACGTGAAGCCAAAATGCCCGTAAGCAGTCCCGACAACACAATGCCCACATTTTGGCTCTTCTTTTCAGGAGTGGAATATTGCGATGCCAGAGGCATGAATATCTGCGGCACCACCGAACAGATGCCTGTAATGCATGCCGCCACAGCCAGCACCCCGAAAGATTGCGCACTGCCCATAGCTATCAGTGCAACGATAAGTACGCTGAGGCACGTCAGCACAATGTTGCGTCTCTTTGCCAAATCGCCTAATGGAATGATAAACAGCAGTCCCGCCGCATAGCCGATTTGTGTCATCATAGGTATAAGGTTCACCGTAAATTCATTGATATGCAGCTCTTCCGCCATTTGCCCCAACAGCGGTTGGCTGTAATACAGATTGGCCACACTGACACCCGACAAAATGGCGAGCATCCACAGCAGGTGGGCAGGTATGCCCTTGTTCTCTTCAAGCGTAATTCTTTGCATGGATTTCTGACTAACAAACGCGTGCAAAGGTAGTCCTTTTGTCCCGCTTAGTGCCGTTCGTTTGTTTTTTTTATGCCCACCACACAATCCAAACACCACACTTCTCTCCACAACCACCACACATCTCTCCACAACTACCCCTCAATACACGTTAATACACGCACCTCCCTCCATTCTTTCGCACTCCCTCTCTCCAATCCGTCATACCGCACACCCCGTCCTGCATCCGCTTTAAACGTCATACTGCACTCGATGCGGTATCCAGTAGCCTTGCTCGTAGCGTCCGTTTCAATGCCTCTCCACAACAATGCTGTACCCATTAGTCTCGACTCTAAGCATCCGCATTAAACGTCATACCGCAGAAGTGCGAATTTATGGGATAGTATGTAGATAACGTTTTACAATCAATTTCGTTTACCGCATCCAGTAAAGTAAATTCATTCTTGTATTATCAATAATTTTAAGTACTTTTGCAGTGTAGTCAATGAAACACAAGACATATTGCTCTATAGCTTCACAATCACCACTTGAATAAAAAGAGCAACAACTATTATAGGAGCTGCACCCGATATGGGCGCAGGCTTCCCATATATAGTTGTGGTTTGTGGTGAACCGTGAAGCGTATGGCGAATGTCTGCGCCTAACTTTTTACGGACGATAGATAAACAAAATGCTTCTAAATTGGATAAAACGAGTATTAGGCATAGTGAAAGCACTGTCAAATGAAAATGACGGTGATAAAATTTCATTGTCAGAATCGTTAGACAAAGAACACTCTTTGCGGGAATTAGATACTCGAAAGAAAATAGCTCAGGAAGAAAAAGAAAAAATAAGATTATCTTCTACAAGTTGGTATAAGATTATTACTCATAAACGCATTAAAAGAGATTCAAATAATGTCTTTCAGACATATAGATTTAGTAAGGTTTTGACCTTGAAAGAATTAAAGGATGAACGATTAAAGGAAGAAGCTCATAAATTAAAGGCTCTGGAAGATAGTGTAAGAGTTTTACTCACAGATATAGATATCTTGATTAAACAACGAAATGCTGAAGATGCAAAACGTAAGTTAAATACTGCTCTAGAGAAAATTGTCAAAATAAAAGATTCTTCTATTCGACAAAAACTTCAGTATCTTCAAATTAGTTTAGACAAACTTCTAACAGAATTAGAACAAGAGGAACTTGCAAGGCTGGCAGAAGAAAGACGACACAGAGAGGAAGAAATTAAGAGGCAAAAAGAAGCGGAGGAAAGAACAAAAAAGGAAAAAGAGAGGAAAGAGTGTGAAGAGAGAGAAAGACGTGAAATAGAAGCAAAACGGCTTGCAGATGAAGCGAGACGAAAAGAAGATGCAGAACGACAAGAACGTCAGCGTTTGGAAGCTCTTTCTTCTGATTTAAAGGATGATTGGCAAGCTATTATTGATGTGTTGAATGAGAATGGAATAAGATATTTGTATCATTTTACCGATAGGAGTAACATACCATTAATCAAAAGACATGGGGGACTACTATCTTGGTCTTATTGTGATAAGCATGGTATACGGATTCCAAGACCAGGTGGTGGCCAGTTGAGTCGTCAATTAGACGTGAGCAGAAATCTTCAAGATTATGTAAGAATCAGTTTCACAAGAGAGCACCCAATGAAATATATAGCGAAAAATGATGGTAGAATAATCGACCCTGTTAATCTTGTAATTGACATAAGAGCTGCATGTATTGCAAGTGCATTGTATTCCAATAAGAACGCAACAATAAAGCGTGAGCCAGTAAACATAGGTAGTACAATTGATGATTTGAAACAAATACATTTTCGTTCTGTTAAAGCAACTTCACATTTTGACCTGGACGATGATGAGCGTTCTTACTTCCAAGCGGAGATTATGATTAAAACATTCCTTCCCCAAAAATATATAGTAAATCTTGATAAATTTTGAATTATGATATACATCGTAAATAAAAAGCGAAAGCTGGAGAAAATTAAAGAAGATTTCCCCAATGCAGCGATATTGGATATTACTTCAACATCCAATATGAGATATGCAAAAATTTTGAGTCCTTTCTATCCGCACAAGAATATTCCTATACCATTTACGGAAGGACTGACGGCTACATGTGTAGAGGCCGTATGGCAAGGTCTAAAAGTCTTTGATAATGCAGATGTTGATTTTACCACGTTCAGAAATGATACAATGAGAGATCTTAAAAGGACCGTACGCAAGTATGGTATGCCTAAAGGACATCGTAAAGGAGCATATGGAAAGGAATTGTTAAGCTACTTTGAGGCTCGAATGCTAATATATTTACCAACATACAAATGGGTACTTGACAATGTACCAGAAGTGCATCACGTGATTGAGCGCATACAAAAACAGAGCAAGATACAAGATATAGTACTGCTAGATTATAATACCAATAGTGATTTTCGAGATATTTCAAAACCATTATCACATGCAGGACTTGTAAAGCTCTATATAGAGGGAAATTATCCTGATGGTATAGAAAAATATCAACCATTGACAAAAGATGAATTAGAGCAAAAAAAAATACGAGAAAAGGAACAACGAAAGGAAATAAAGAAAAAAGCAAAGGAGCAAAAACAGAAACCTTCTGCTAGCCTCTTTGACAATAACGAATAAAATAATAATGATATGGAAAATATAAATGAGTACATTGGTCTAATTGTGGCATTAACAGTTGTCGCAATTGTCGTTGTGTTGCAAATAACAAGCTTTATCAAGACAAGACGAAAGATCTTTGAACTGGGAAGTTTGTTTGATGAGGTGGAAAACTTGTTTTTGAAAGAAACCTCTTTGACTCCAAGTGTGTTGAAGTACAAAAGTTCGTTACAGGATTTTCTCTCCAATATCCCCAATCGTCATGTGAAGTCTGAGGATGGAGAAGATGAAAGGATTGACTATACAGACCTTTCACTGATTGTAATGTCAGGAAATAGGCAAGCCAGTGGGAGGTTTGGTATGATTGTGAATAGAACTAACGAGTATTTGTGCAAAAATACAGGAACGAGTGCTGATTTGGGTATACTCGAAGATATTTGCGACAACCAAAAGAATGCATTGGAGGATGAAATACACAATAGTCTTAATGTGCCCCTTTATTTAGGTTTGGCCGGAACATTTATAGGTATTATTACTGGTTTGTGGGGCATTGATTTTCAAGAAATGTTTGGAGCTGAAGGAAAACTTACAGGACTTGAACATTTGCTTAATGGTGTAGTTATTGCTATGAGTGCTAGTTTCCTTGGATTGGGATTAACCGTATATAATAGTGCAATCACATATAAGAAAGCTGTATCTGCTGTTAATGATGGAAAAGAGGAATACATGGACTTCTTACGTCGTGAATTGATGCCTCTGCTGTCAAACAGCATGGCTTCTAGCTTGAACTCATTACGTGGTGTACTTGGCCATTTCGTTGATAAATTCGGTCGTAATCTTGATGCTTATGCAGATTCAGCCGAATTGCTCAATGACAATTTAGAGAAGCAGCATTTGGTATTGGAAGAGATTAATAAACTGAGTTTAACACAAACTGCGAATAAAATAGCTAAAACATTTTTGCAGTTGAAAGATTCTTCAGATTCTTTGTTGCTATTCCAAAGTTATCAACAACAACTCAACTCCACAATAGCCAATGTGTCTGGAGTGGTCAACCAAATCCAAACTTTACTTAACAAGTTTGACGAATTTTCGGTAGGCTTATCATTAGTTGTTAGCAATCAGAACAAAACAAATGAACTGCAAAGAGAATTTCAGGAGGCCATAACAACACATTTCCCTACGGGTTCAGAAGCGAGGGATGCTTGGCGTAAGGAGTTTGATTTGTTTATATCGGAAGGAAAACAAGTTTCAGAAAGTTTATCAACTCAGCTGACGGCATCTACAGAGTATATTCAAAACTTTGTCGCAAATAATAAAGATTTCTTTGACACGTTTGACAAGATGAAAGATGTACTTGATACGATGGTACAATATACGCAAGTACAGGCTGATTGCTACAAGGACATGAAGGGGGAAATTCTGAATCTACGTAAAGATTATAGAGATGCACAGCAAGAGACCATCGAGTTACACAAGGCAACACTGCGCGCTGTTGATGCAATGACAAAAGCTATAAAAGAAATTCAGAAATAATATGGCAAAAGAAAAATATAAAGATTCGTTTTGGTTAAGTTATTCAGACTTGATGACGAGCTTGTTTTTCATCATGCTGGTGTTGTTTGTGGTCTGTATAGGCAAGATGAAATACGACAATGTGAAATTGACGGACCAACGAAACCAAGCTAATGCCGAGAAAGAGCAACTGGAGCGTATCTTACAACTCGATGTCCAGTTTGAGGAATTAAGTAAATCGTCTGCCTTACAATATATTGAGGAAAAGAAGATGTTTATTGCGAAGGATTTTATTGGGATAGAAATCTTCAATCCTCTTGATGATACAATTAAGCCAGAATACATTAAAACTGTGGATTCTGTTGGACAATCTCTTTTAAAAGTAGTAAAGAGACTATATGAGAAAAATCCAGATTTGAATTTCCAGCTTATTATTGAAGGTTATGCAGCCATTCCTTGGCAACAACTTCAAAATCATAGTTACAATGCTGATAGTAAAAGAATGTATGAGCTAAGTTACCATCGTGCATTAGCACTTTATTACAGATGGCTTTCAAAAGGCATAAATCTTAGAGCTTATAATACCGAAGTTATTATTGCCGGAAGTGGTTTTAATGGAAGTAATAGGGATGAAAACGTTGAAGAAAACAATAAAAGGTTTGTTATTCAGATTATCCCAAAGATCTCAAGGTCCCAATCGAATGTAAAATAACGTAAGTCCGATGAAAAATAAACAACTGTTTATTTGTTTGTTTTTCTTTCTTAGCTTTGCGGCATATTCCTTAAAATCATTTATCTATGAAACGAACTTTCACCCTTTTGCTCTTGGCTTTAGCCTTTCTGTCAGTTTCAGCGGAAACAAAGGAACGTGCGTTGGAAAACCGCCATGAAGTGCGTCTCGGGGTGGGCGACCATATTTTCATCCCTTGGTCAGACGCTTACATGGGAAAAGAATTGGATTATAAATGGACTACCCAAAACATTTTTCTGGAATACACCTATCAGGTTTGCCCATGGTTGGGTATCGGTCTGCAATATAATATGAGAGGATGTGGCATTAACACATTTCTTACTGGCTTTCCAGAGGAAGAAAAACTTACTGGAGAGTACGAACAATATTCCTCCTGGAACTTCGACATTATGCCCGTATTGCGCTTTACCTATTACCGCTCAGAGTGGATTTCGTTATATGCGAGTTTAGCAAGTGGTTTTGCTGTGAATTACGAATGCAAACAGACAGATGATGTAACCGATTATCGTACCACCACATTGGGTTATAACATATATGGCAGCCCGTTTGGCATTGCTGTAGGAAAAGAACATTGGTTCGGCACTTTTGAAATAGGCCAGCTCTTTGCAGCAGCAGTACCTTCAGAACGTTTTATTTTTGCTTTATTGGAACGTAATCTTAATTTATCAGTAGCTTACCGCTTCTAGAAATCTCTAAATACCAAAGGGGCCGTATCAGAATTTCTGATATAGCCCCTTTATAGTATGTTAGAATATACAAGTCATTAACTGGGTATTCAGCCCCCTCCATTCCTTTGTACTCCATTCCTCCAACCCTTCATTCCGCAGCAATGCGGAATCCATTTGCAAGGCCCATAGCGACGACAATACACAATCGCCCCCCGCAACAATGCAGAATCCATTAGCCTCGGCCTCCAGCATCCGTCCCAAACGTCATTCCGCAGAAATTCAGACTATCATTTTTGCTTCTGTCGACATAGCGAATGTCGGAGACTTTGTCGGAGACTTTTTTGACGAGAAACTCACTGATCGTCAGAAGAAAATAATCAGTTTCATTAAAGAGTCACCGACAATAACAGCCAAGCAGATGTCGGAGACTTTATCCGTGAGCCAACGCACCATAGAACGTGAACTTTCTACTTTGAAGGAAATGAAAGTTTTGAGGCGGGAAGGTAAGGATAATGATGGGTTTTGGAAAATATTAACAAATAAAAGTAAAACACAGAAGGACTAGATAACCTATATATGCCATTACATTTTTAAATGTCATTCCGCAGCAATGCGGAATCCAGTTGCAAGGCCATAGCGATGACAATACACAATCCCCCACAGAAATGTGGTATCCATTAGCCTCGGTTCCCAGCCTCCGTCCCCAACGTCATTCCGCAGCAATGCGGAATCCAGTTGCAAGGCCATAGCGATGACAATACACAATCCCCCACAACAAAGCAGTACCTAGTAGCCTTGGCCTCTAGCACCCGTCTCAAACGTCATTCCGCAGCAATGCGGAATCCAGTTGCAAGGACGATAGCGATGACAATACACAATCCCCCCACAGCAATGAGGTATCCATTAGCCTCAGCTCCCAGTGTCTGTCTCAAACGTCATTCCGCAGAAATGCGGAATCCAGTTGCAAGGACGATAGCGGTGACAATACACAATCCCCCCACAGAAATGTGGTATCCATTAGCCTCGGTTCCCAGCCTCCGTCCCCAACGTCATTCCGCAGCAATGCGGAATCCAGTTGCAAGGCCATAGCGATGACAATACACAATCCCCCCACAGCAATGAGGTATCCATTAGCCTCAGCTCCCAGTGTCTGTCTCAAACGTCATTCCGCAGAAATGCGGAATCCAGTTGCAAGGCCATAGCGATGACAATACACAATCCCCCCACAGCAATGAGGTATCCATTAGCCTCGGCTTCCATCATCCGCCTCAAACGTCATACCGCACTCGATGCGGTATCCAGAAGCTATGTTTATAGCGTCCGTTCCTAACGTTCCCCAACAACAATGCGGTATCCATTAGCAAGCTTTGTCTATATATAGTTATTGCTGAATACTTTTGATAGCCTTTTCATAATCCGGCTCTTCCGAAATGTTAGCCACCAATTGTCGGTAAACAACCTTTCCGTTCGGATGAACCACAATCACAGCACGTGCAGCCAAACCTTTCATTGGCCCTTCAGAAATGACCAGACCATATTGCTTGTCAAAAGCCTCACTGCGGAAAAGCGACAGCGGAAGCACATTCTCAATCCCTTCAGTAGTGCAGAAACGGGTCTGTGCAAAAGGCAAATCCTTCGACAGACAGAGTACCACCGTATTCTCCAGTGCCGCAGCCGCCTCGTTAAACGCTCTCACCGACAAGGCACAAGTCGGCGTGTCCAGACTCGGAAAAATGTTCAGAATAACGTATTTACCCTTGAACGATGCCAGTGAAACCTCCTTCAGTTCCTTGTCTGTTCCTGTAAAGTCGGGAGCCACAACGCCTATGGCAGGCATGTTCCCGTTGGTGCTCACTTCTGCGCCTCGCGCAATGACTTTTTCCTGTGCCGATGAAAACGCAGTACCGGCCAAAATAGCCAGCCCGAATAAAATCTGTTGTAATCTTTTCATTTTCAATAGTGTAATGTTTAGTTGTTACTATGTGTTATAAATGTTTCTTTGAGTTATTCAAAGATAATGCCTCTTTCTCTCCAAGTCCCCACTTGATGTAGTTAAAAGTCTGAAAGATAAATTCATGAATATATGCATGGCTGTTTGTTACTGCAAATCATTCCCAGTTTGTCCCTATGTCATGTTGAGTGCGAATAATGATGATATTCCCCTCATTCTGTTTGTAATGTGCCAATCTTTTGTTACCTTTGCCCGTCTATTTTTAGGAACATCAGATAAGCAAAATATATATGTACAGAACGAAGACATGTGGCGAATTACGCCTTGAAAATGTGAACGAAACGGTCACTTTGGCCGGTTGGGTTCAACGTGTGAGGAAAATGGGGGGTATGTCCTTTGTCGATTTGCGCGACCGTTATGGCATTACCCAGTTGGCCTTCAATCAGGAGGTTGACGCAGCTTTGTGTGAGCAAGCTAACCATTTGGGACGTGAATATGTAATACAGGTAACCGGAAAAGTGGCAGAACGTTACAGCAAAAACGCCAACATGCCTACCGGCGACATTGAAATAATTGTAGAAAAGCTGCAGGTGCTGAACCAGTCATTGGTACCACCTTTCACCATTGAAGACGAAACCGATGGCGGTGACGATCTCCGCATGAAATACCGCTTCCTCGACTTGCGTCGTAATTGCGTGCGCTCCAACTTGGAATTGCGTCACAAGATGACCATTGAAGTGCGCCGCTACCTCGACGGAAAAGGCTTCCTCGAAGTGGAAACACCTGTGCTTATCAAATCAACTCCCGAAGGTGCCCGCGACTTTGTCGTGCCAAGCCGCATGAACCCGGGACAATTCTATGCCTTGCCTCAGAGCCCGCAAACCTTCAAGCAATTGCTGATGGTCAGCGGTTTCGACCGTTATTTCCAGATTGTGAAATGCTTCCGTGACGAGGACTTGCGTGCCGACCGTCAGCCGGAGTTTACACAAATCGACTGTGAAATGTCATTCGTAGAGCAGGAAGACGTGCTCAACCTCTTTGAAGGCATGGCCAAACACCTTTTCAAGACCATTCGCGGCATGGAAATCAAGGAAGCGTTCCCACGCATGACTTGGGCTGATGCTATGAAATATTACGGTAGCGACAAGCCCGATATCCGTTTCGGAATGAAGTTTGTCGAACTGATGGACATCCTCAAGGGCTATGGCTTCGGCGTATTTGACAACGCGGCTTACATTGGCGGTATTTGTGCCAAGGGTGCAGCCCCCTATACCCGCAAGCAGCTTGACCAGTTGACCGAATACGTAAAACGTCCGCAAATCGGCGCCAAAGGTATGGTCTATGCCCGTGTGGAAGCCGACGGAACCGTGAAATCCAGTGTGGACAAATTCTATACGCAAGACGTGCTTCAAAAGATGAAGGAAGCATTTGCAGCCGAACCGGGCGATTTGATTCTGATTCTCTCTGGCGACGATGCCAACAAGACTCGCAAGCAGTTGTGTGAATTGCGTCTGGAAATGGGCAACCAGCTCGGTTTGCGCAACAAGGACGAATTTGCATGTCTGTGGGTGGTCGATTTCCCACTCTTCGAGTGGAGCGAAGAAGACCAGCGCTTCTATGCTATGCACCATCCGTTCACCTCGCCGAAGCCGGAAGACATTCCGTTGCTCGACACCGATCCGGGAGCTGTTCGTGCCAATGCCTACGATATGGTTATCAACGGTGTTGAAGTGGGTGGCGGTTCCATCCGTATCCACGACAGCCAGTTGCAGCACAAGATGTTTGAACTGTTGGGCTTCACACCCGAAAAGGCCGAATCACAGTTTGGCTTCCTGATGAATGCCTTCAAATACGGTGCGCCCCCTCACGGTGGTTTGGCTTACGGTCTTGACCGTTGGGTGAGCCTCTTTGCAGGTCTGGACAGTATCCGCGACTGCATCGCCTTCCCGAAAAACAATGCCGGTCGTGATGTGATGATTGATGCACCTGATGAACTTGACCAGGCACAGTTGGATGAATTGCACTTGCAGGTAAATTTGAAAAAATAACATGATATGTAAGGGGCTGCGTCAAATAACCAAATTTGACGCAGCCCCTTAAAGTTTATAGCAGGCAGTGCGTTGAAGGTAAAGGCAAGAAGTTTGCTGATTAGAATGCCCAACCTTGAATCTGATACAGGCAACAATGGTATATAGTTACATCGTCTTTGATTTCCTGCTCTTTTATTGGAATATTTTTCGGAAGAAATCTATTAGCATATTTTTTTGTTTGAACATATCAATTTATATTGCTATCTTTGCCACATCTAATTCTTTAATAATTGTGGAGTCATTGTTAAAATAACATTATGATATATTCCTTTCTGATATCCGTATTAGCTGTTTATGTAGCAGCATGGTTATTGCCAGGCGTACACTTGAACGGTTTCTGGAGTTCGGTCGGTTTGACCATAGTACTTTCCTTGCTGAATGTGTTGGTAAAGCCAATTTTGGTTTTATTTACAATTCCGGTAACCCTATTGACGTTGGGACTGTTTCTGTTGGTCATAGATGCAATCATCGTATTGTTGGCCAGCAAGCTGTTGAGTGGATTTTCGGTAGATAATTTTTGGTGGGCCATTCTCTACAGTATAATATTGTCAATAGTATCCAGTATATTTAATTCTATATTTTAATTCTAATTCTAAGTTTGATGGAACAGAACGAGAACAAGTTTAAGCGCACGCTCCGTCCGATTGATGTTTGGGGGTTGGCATTGGGAGCGATAATCGGTTGGGGATGTTTCGTACTCCCAGGTAATGAATTCTTGCCGAAAGCAGGTCCGTTGGGTATGGCCATCGGTATGATTGGCGGTGCTTTATTGGTGTTGGTCATCAGTTTGAGTTATGGTTATCTCATCCGCCATTATCCTGTGTCGGGTGGTGAATTTGTCTATGCAAAATCAGCGTTTGGAAAAACGCATGCCTTTATTTGCGGATGGTTTATCGTTTTGGCCTATTGGTCGTTGGTGCCGCTCAATGCAACTGCGCTGGCATTGATTAGCCGTTACTTGTTTCCGGGCGTAATTCAGTTTGGCAAACTGTATGAAGTGGCAGGATGGGATGTATATGCCGGCGAAGTAATCGTGGCTTCCGTCTTCTTGATTGCGTTGGGATGGCTCAACATACGTGGTATTAAGAGTGCCGGTTGGGTGCAGACCACTATTGCTTTGGCATTGGTTGGAACTATAGTATTGATTACGGCACTCGTTCTGATGGAAGGGGTAGAGTGGGGCAACGCCGAACCGCTCTTCCAGACAGGCCAACCATGGTACACCAGCGTGCTCTCCATTGTAGCCTTGGCGCCATGGGCCTATATCGGATTTGACTGCATACCGCAAGCAGCGGAAGAATACAATTTCTCTCACAAGAAATCGCGTAATCTGATGATTAGTGCCATTGCAGTGGCTGCACTTTTGTATATCTGTGTTAACACTATTACGGCTATCGGTTTGAAACCATGGCAGACGCTTTTGTCCGAACGTCCTTTCTGGGCAACCGGTCTGGTGGTGGAAGAACGATTGGGTAAAATAGGATTGGTCATTTTGGGTATATCTATGTTCTGTGCAGTTGTTTCTGGTATCAATGCCTTCCTCATCTCCACCAGCCGTTTGATGTATGCCATGGCCAATGAAAATGCCTTGCCTAAGTTCTTCGGCAAGATGCACAAGAAATACAAAACTCCAGTCAATGCCATCTTGTTTATATTGGTATTGTCGTTGATTGCACCATGGTTCGGTCGTGAAGTGCTGGGCTGGATTGTCGACATGACTTCCGTAGGAGGTGCCATCGGCTTCCTCTACACTTGTTCTTCCGCAGCAGTATTGTCCTATCGCAGAAAAGCCTATGGCTATACCTTTGCCGGAATTATAGGTGCGCTCATTTCCTTCTCCTTCGTGCTCCTGCTGCTGGTTCCGGGCATGCCGGGCTTCCTCTATGAGCAAGCCTTGATATGCTTGGGTATATGGGTTGGCTTGGGCATCCTTTTCTACATTACCATTTATCCGAAATATATAAAGAACAAAAAATAGTTGTACCATGAATGATTTGATTCAGCCAATAAGTAAGGAAGTGCTCAAAAGTGAGCTGACTCCTGACAAATTATTGAGAAAAACGAATAAGGCCGACAATGAAATATATGTGATTACAGCCAAAAACGCACCCAACGTAATGCAGGAAATCGGACGTTTGCGTGAGATGACTTTCCGCACGGCGGGAGCTGGTACAGGTCAGTCTGCTGATGTCGGTACATTTGACATGATTGACGCATGCCGTCAGTTGTTGGTTTGGAATCCGGAAGAGGAAGAAATCATCGGAGGCTACCGCTTTACCTATGGCAATCAGGTTACCTTACAGGAAAACGGCCAGCCTTATATGAATACGGAACATTTGTTTGACTTTTCCGAAAAGTTCATCAAGGAATATCTGCCTTATACCATCGAAATGGCACGTGCATGGGTGCAGCCCAAATACCAGTCAGCGCAGATGGGACGCAAAAGCCTTTTCGCTTTGGACAATCTCTGGGACGGTATTGGTGCTTTGGTGGCATCGGGCGATGTACGCTATCTTGCCGGCAAGGTAACCGTTTATTCCACTATGCCGAAGCCAATCCGTAATGCTATTTTCTACTATCTGGAAAAATTCTTCGGCGACAAGGAAAAAATGTTGGTGGGCAAATGGCCGGAAACCTTTACCCCGGAAGAAGTAAGCATGTACGATGCCATGTTTACGGGAAACGGCTATCAGGAAAACTACAAAATTCTGAACAATTACGTGAAAGAGCACGATGAAATCATTCCTCCACTCATTCACTCCTACATCGAGCTGTCGCCAACCATGAAGACCTTCGGCACCTGCCTTGACAAGGACTTCGGCGATGTTTACGACACGGCCATGATGATTACCATTGCCGACGTTTATCCTGCCAAGTTGGAACGCTACGTGCATTCCTTTAAACCGTCAGAAAAATAAACGCAAATGACAAGACTCCTGCTGTCGGGAAAAACCCGACAACAGAACCCTTGAAAAAATAGGAAGCAGTCACCAATCGTACATGCTTCAACCATCAAAGCGGGACTCGGCATCAGCCGAATCCCGCTCTGTTTTTCCTCTTCTTCTCAGCATTTTCCCTGTTTCTAATCCGCACTTCGCTCTTTTTACCTGTCATACCGCAGAAATGCGGTATCCAGAAACATAAGCAGGTTTACATATGCCCCATTATGAGAACGTGCCGTTTGAAGTGCCAAGTTCGTGGGTGTGGTGTAAGTTAGAAGATATTGTTTCGTTTGGTGGAGGTAAAACACCGTCAATGGATAATAAAGAATATTGGCGTGATGGAAATCATCCGTGGGTGACTTCTAAAGACATGAAATGTAGCCATATTACAAACTCTTTGATGAAAATAACGGATAAGGCTTTAGAAGTAATGACAATATATGAAAGAGGTACATTACTTGTAGTAACACGTAGTGGCATATTAAAGCATACTCTTCCGATTTCTATATTACAAACACCGGCAACAATCAATCAAGATTTAAAAGCTGTTTCACCTCATATTCAGGAACTCTCTGAATATCTTTATTTTGTTATTAAAGCCAATGAAAATTTTATCTTAAAAGAATATCATAAAGATGGAACTACAGTAGATAATATAGATTTTGATAAGTTCAAATACTTACCTATTCCTTTAGCCCCTATCACAGAGCAAAGACGTATAATTGCCGAAACAAAACATTGGTTTGCCTTAATTGACCAAATTGAGCAAGGCAGATTGGATTTACAGGAGGCAATAAAGCATGCCAAAAATAAAATTCTTGACCTTGCCATACATGGCAAACTCGTACCGCAAGACCCTAATGATGAGCCTGCTTCAGAACTACTCAAACGCATCAATCCGAAAGCTGAGATTACTTGTGATAACGGGCATTATCAGAACTTGCCTACTGGATGGGCTCTCTGTAGGCTTGAAAATATTGTTGATTATGAGCAGCCTACCGATTATATCGTCAATTCAACAAATTATGATAACAATTATCCAATACCGGTTTTAACTGCAGGAAAATCTTTTATTATTGGATATACTAATGATATAGAAGGTATATATTCCAAATTACCTTGCATAATCTTTGATGATTTTACCACAGATTCAAAGTTTGTTGATTTCCCTTTCAAGGTAAAATCATCTGCTATGAAACTTTTACAAGTAAAACATATGGAAGTCGAATATGTTGCAATGTTTATGAGTATTACTCGTCTAATTGGTGATACTCACAAACGATACTGGATTTCTGAATATTCTAAATTACTAATTCCTATCCCTCCATACGCAGAACAGAAACGAATAGTTGCTGCTGTTCATAAAGTGTTTACTCAAATTGATACAATAATGGAGAGCTTATAAACTCTCCATTATTGTATCAAGCTGTTTAAATGCTGTATTTATAGCATTGACAATCCTTTCTTGTTCATTATATGGTGGAACAGATACTTCTATAGCTCTGAAAAGTTTTTTATTTAAATGAGGAATGGCAGATCCTACTTTGTTTTCTCGTAATATATTGCGATGAAAACTAATAACTTGTAAAATATAGTCAATATTAATATTGCTGTTTATATTCAACTGTTTGAACGTGCTACCTTGATAGCCGTCAATTGTAGTTCTGAATACTTCTCCAGAATTCTCCCCATCGACAAGTATCAAAAATGAATTGGCTGCTATAAATTTTCCGGTATTTAAAAGCTTTCCATCACACTTACCACGTAAATATTTGACATCAAGATTTATTCTTTTTATCCCACTTTGCTTTTCTCCATCTATTAAAGAACATAACATTTGCATAGAAGTTACACTCCACGAATCAGGCAAGTTCTGATAATGCCCGATACATTCTCTTATTTTGCTACCGTATTCATTATAAATCAACACGATATGGTAACAAAATTCAAAAATTATCTAGCAAAAACAAATTTGGCAAAGAACACAGTTAATTCGTATGTTTGGACGTTGCAGTACTTCCTCAGCCATTATGGAGAAGTAAATAAAAAGAACCTCCTAGCATACAAGGGGTATTTGGTCGAGAACTTTAAGCCACAAACTGTAAATCTTCGTTTACAGGGGATTAACAAGTATTTGGAATTTACGAAACAGGAAAAACTGAAGGTAAAGTTTGTAAAAGTACAACAGAAAAATTTTTTGGAAAACGTGATCAGTGATGCTGATTACAAATTTCTAAAATCATGCTTAAAAGCGGATGGTTATGACGAATGGTATTTTATTGTATGGTTTATGGCTGCCACAGGTGCACGCGTCAGTGAATTACTCCATATCAAGGCTGAACATGTACAAATTGGCTATCTAGACCTTTATAGTAAAGGTGGTAAAATACGTCGTTTATATATTCCCAAAAACTTACGTACGGAAGCTATGAAATGGCTTAAAGAAAAAGGCTACAACTCTGGTTATATATTCTTGAACAGATTTGGGGAACGCATTACGACACGCGGTATCGCCCAACAGCTAAAACATTTTGCAAAGAAGTATGGAATAAACAAGGCCGTTGTTTATCCCCATTCATTTCGTCATCGTTTTGCAAAAAATTTTCTTGAGCGGTTCAATGATATAGCTTTGCTTGCTGACCTTATGGGACATGAAAGCATAGAAACGACTCGTATTTATCTTCGTCGTACTGCTAGTGAACAACAGAAGATTGTAGATAAAGTTGTAAATTGGTAATGTTTAAACCTTAGAAACGTATTTTCTCACGCTTCTAAGGTATTTTGGATATTATCAAGAACCGAGAATAGTTTTTCTATATTTTGAATGATGCGTTGTTGTTCGGAAAGAGGTGGAAGCATAAACTGAAGTTCATATATAACTTTTGAACTAATATTAGGTTGTGCTCCTCCATATGCCAACTTAAGGATTTTTTTTATTTGCGAAAACATATAATAGTTTCTATATTCTGGTATTAATACATTATCCTTAATTTTTAAATTACCGACCCGCTGATTTAGGTATGCTATATTCTCATTTCTGTAAATTCCCATTTTACCTGTTGTTGCGCCAGAAAGTGCTATAAGTAAATCTCCATTTTTAATAATGAATTTTTTATTTACTTCTTTTTGAACTAAGGCACAGCCATTCAAATTTACGACATTATCTGAGATATTGGAAATCCGTATTAATGGTATACCTCGTTGTTTGTAGTCATCTCTGCTAAATGCATAACCATTTTCAAGCGTACAAACATCACCTAATTTACACATAATCCATTTTTTAGGTATTTTAAACGGATAATGCCCGTTATCACAAGTAATCTCAACTTTCGGATTGATGCGTTTGAGTAGTTCTGAAGCCGGTTCGTCATTCGAGTCTTGCGGTACAAGTTTACCATGAATAGCGAGGTCAAAAATCTTACTTTTGGCTTGTTTGATAGAGGCTTGCAAGTCCTCCTTGTTACCTTCTATAATGTTAATCAATGAGAACCAATGCTCTATTTCTGACACTATGCGTCGTTGCTCTACAAGGGGAGGAAGTGGGATTGTATAAGCAGAAATTTTACCTACACTTAGATTTGGCTGATTTCCTCCCTCTGCTAATTTTCGTAAATACAAATAATTGCTTTCAAGATAAAGTTTGATATACGATTTTATTTCTAAAACATAAGGCTTTATTGCAGCGCAAGCTTGATTTGTAGCTGCTTCAATAGATAACTCACTTACTTGACCTCGTGTTTTCCCTTCTCCATACATTGCAACAATTAGTGTACCTATAGGATATATTTTGCAATTGGTTTCGGATAATGCTTTTTCTGTAATAAAGTTTGACGCTTCATTAATGAAAGGCTGATTTGTTGCTCCACTACTTATCCAGGCAATATTACCTTTATCATAATAGCTTTTATTTGAAGTACTTGGTGTCGCTCCTGTACCTATAAATGCTATATCATCCAACCTGCACCATACCCATCCTTCCGGCACTTCAAACGGCACGTTCTCATAATGGGGCGTATCAGAAGTTTTAGCTGTTTTTTTAGTGCGCTTTATTTTTCCCTCTTTAATCAAACGTTCTTTTTCCGCTTTGATGCGTTCAAGTAATACGGATGCAGGTTCGTCATTTGGATCCTGGGGCACAAGTTTACCACGAATGGCAAGATCTAATATTTTTTGACGTAATTTCTTTGTATCCATTTGAGCTAGTCTTTCTTTAAAAATAGATTGCAAAACTCATTCAATTGTTGCTGCATACGTTCTTGTGGAATGAGAATACGTTTGTATTCAGCAATCATGGTGGGACTCATACTCCGGCTCATGGCATATTCTACTACTACTTGGTCTGCTTCAGGGCAAAGAATAATACCGATAGATGGATTTTCGTTAGAGCGTCTTACATCCCGATCGAGTGCTTCCAAATAAAATTCTAGCTGTCCAAGGTCACGAGGATGAAACTTTGTCTTTTTCAATTCCACAGCGACTAATGCCTGCAAGCCACGATGAAAGAACAATAAATCAGCTTTGAATGTAGATGCACCAATATTAAGACGGTATTCCTGATCCATGAATAGAAAGTCTTTTCCCAGTTCAAGAATAAATTGTTTCATGTGTTCTACTAGGCCATTCCTAAGTTTTGACTCGCTATGCTTTTTAGGCAGATTGAGAAAATCTACGAATAGGGTGTCTTTGAACATGACTGGTGCATTAGGATATGTTTCAAGTAATCCTTTTGACATATTGTCCTTATTTCCTAATAACCCTGCATAAGTTTGGTTAGAAATGCAACGTTGGAGTTCGCGTTTTACTAAATGCTCTTTGTTGGCATATATTATATAAAACAAACGTTCTTCATTGCTTTTACATCGACATAAAATTTCTATATGATTTGTCAATGTCGTCAATTCCAAAATTTTAGGCATTTGTCCAATTGTTGGTTGGACAATTTGTGCAGTTTTTGGCTGCACAATTACAGGTATATCATGTTTAGGGTCGATCGCTTCAATTTGTGCAATCTTTGGCTGCACAAATTCTGTATTCAAATATTTTCTTATTGTAGCAGTGAAGGTTTCTGATGAATACTCATCATAGAACATGACCATATTGTATATGCTTCTTTTGCTATATCCTTTGATGTCAGGATGTTTCGAACGTATGTATTCGGACAATTGTGAAACGACTTTACTTCCCCATTCTTCGCTCCGTAGTTTGGCCGATACATATTCCCCAACATGCCATGCAGTGAGCAGTAACTCTTCGTTGACAGCTCTAGAAGCATTACTTTTATGTCGGAGAATAATATCTACGATTTCTCCAAACTGTTGATCCATTGATATTACGATATTGTGGTTTTTCATGCTCTCAATCCTCATTTATGTTTGCTAGTAGTTTCTCCAGTTCTGCAACAGCTGCACTAATAGTCTGACTTTTCTCTTTTATATCAGCCATCAATTCTGCCAAAGAACGGTCATCGGCTTCTCCACCTTGTTTTATCCAAGTTATGTCAAGGCTGGTTTTATCACGAGTGAGAATTTCATCTACAGAATATTTACGCCAACGGCCTTGAGGGTTATTGTCTGCGTTATACGACTCTTTGCGTCCTGCTAGATTTCCTGCATTATAGCATGTTACAAAATCATCCAAATGATGCCTCTCTAATTTATTAGTAGCAAGCGTATGTTTGATGCCAGTACGATAATCATAGAACCAAATCTCTTTTGTCGGTTGACCTTTAGAAAAGAACAATACATTTGCTTTTACGCCTTGTGCATAGAAGATACCCGTAGGTAAACGAAGTATCGTATGTAAGTTGAAGTCGGAAAGCAATTTTTTACGAATAGTTTCACCTGCACCACCTTCAAACAGTACATTGTCTGGCAATACAACAGCTGCGCGACCTCCGGTCTTGAGCATCAGCATCATGTGCTGGAGAAAATTCAACTGATTGTTCTTTGTCTCTACATAGAAATCTGGACGATTGATATCGACAGAACCTGCCGGACGGGTACCGAATGGAGGATTGGCGAGTATCACATCTACAAGGGTAGATGGCTCTTTCTCTAAAGAGTCCTCACAGACAATCGGACTGCGGTCTGTTCCGACACCATGCAAATAGAGATTCATGGATGCAAGTGTTACTACCAATGGGGTATTGTCTACACCATGCAAGGCTTTATTACGCAAGAAATCACGTTTTTCTTTACTTGCAGATTGTTCTTTCATATAATCGTATGCTGTCAAGAGAAAGCCTCCGGTACCACAAGCTGGGTCACAAACCGTTTCACCTATTTGTGGGGATATACAATCTACCATGGCCTTGATGAGGGGACGAGGAGTAAAATATTGACCGGCACCACTTTTCTTATCCTGCCCGTTTTTCTCAAGAATGCTTTCGTAGATAGCTCCTTTCACGTCTCCATCCATGATAAGCCATTGCTCTTCATCAATCATGGTAATGACTTTTTTTAGATGAACAGGCATTTCTATCTTATTGTGAGCCTTTGTATAGATAGTACCTATCAGGTTGTCTTGACTACTTAGCCGCTTTAAGGTTTCTTCGTATTGTTTGACCAAATCAAATCCATCTAGAACCTTCAAATCCTTCCATTGATAGCCATCTGGAATTGCAGATTCTCCAAATAATTCTTCGTTTTCATCATCCATTTTCAAAAAAAGGAGATAGGTAAGCTGGGTAATATAGTCTGTAAAACCGACACCGGCAGCAGCTAGTACATCTGCCATGTTCCATACCTTTTTTGTGAGTGACTGCTCTGTCGTATTATTTGTTGCCATATTTAATCATAATTTTTATGCTCTACAATAAGCATGTCATCTAATGTGACTTTATATGTATTTATTTCAGTTACATAATAAAATGGATATTGCGATTTGCCTTCTTTTGACACATCAATAAAACAATTCCACGGGGATACTTTTGGAGATGGAGCTCCTGGGTCAAGACAGAAAATTTTAGTTATGATGTCATTTTCATCGCTTTCTATTCCTATGGCCAATAATGCATGTGCACCACCATTGAATTCAGTTGAGATTATTACAGGAGTATTTTGGTCTATGAATTGCTCTATCAATTCAATTCTGTCATCGTTGGTTCTAGGTCTTTTGTGTATTGCGCTAATTTCAAATGGTTGCTCGTTGATTTCACGTGCTAATGCTGTATAGTTATAACCATTTTGGACAAAACCTTGCTCATAGAAAAAATGATATAAGAACCTGCCTTTAGGTGTGCGTCTATCGGGAGAATTATATATCTGAATGTCTTTTTCTTCAATCATTCCTTGACATAGCATTGCCATTACGAGTGAATATATAGAACATGCTCCATCTAATTTTCCTTGTTGTTTATGCACATTGACCCATTTCCCATTTGCATCTTGAGTTTGCAAACCTCTTCGATTCAATCGTATACTATTTATTATTTGTATGTTTGCCATAAGTTTTTATGCTGCTTTTCTTAAAACTACAAATGTATATAAAGACTGTAAAGCTTCGTTGGCTTTTTGCATATTGCCAAAGGCACGAATCATTTGTGCCGCCTGAGTAGTATCATCCTCCCGAATATCACGAACAGTACATGCCCCGTTTGATGCAATATAATCCACGATGCGACTGATTACTTCACGTTGACTGTCTGTTAGTGCTCGTTGGTTTTGACCTAGCCATAGGTTAAAATATTGTTTTGCTGTAGTAACAACACTATCCAAACGATTGATTTGCCGAAACGCAAAACGTACAAGCTGTATGATATTTGTCAGTGCATCACTTTCTTCCTTGGTGCTTGAACGTCGCACGTTGTTGGGAGAAATAATGGCATACGAATTCCATAGTTGTTTAGACGTAAAATGATTGTTGGCCATTTTGAGTTTATATTCTAAGTCTTTTAACATGGAATAGGTAATAGGCTCTCCTTCTTTATTATAAAGTATACGTAAAGCTTCTATTTCATCGCTATGTTCTTTGCAGAAATTCTCGAATGCCTCTGTTGTACTTTTAGCTTCTTCAATAGAAAAACCTTTCGATATGAGCGTGTCTTCACCCGGCATCAAGGTATTGACAAATCCAGCAGCAAGAATGAGTAAATATTTTCGTGCCTCTGCATGATTGGCGAGTGGTGCAACTAAACCTTTTCGTTCATTATTAGGCTCTTTTGTACTTATGAATGGCGGCAGGATATTGTTTTCAAAAGTTTCGTAAATCCTTGAAGCAAGTTCTTTCATGTCGTATTTGGCTAAACGTGCGAACTCATTCCGTTGTGAATTATCTGCTTTATTGTATATGCGGGATAATGTTCCTGCAATACGCCTCAAATATTCGTCAGGAAGATAGCCGTGAGTAATCCGTTCCAATAATTCCTTCAATGTGATTTGTGGAGGTATCGGTTCATTGGTCATTGTAGGTATTGTCATTTCGTGTTCGGTAACACCTACAGCATCGACTAAATAGAAATAGTCTTTACTGAACGCATTGGGTGTAACGTTTCGTAACTGTTCATCTCCAATTGTGCGAACTCCGCGTCCTTTCATCTGTATGTAGAGCGGTAAAGATTCTACATCACGCATGAAAATCAATACTTCAAGAGGCTTGACATCCGTTCCTGTTGCGACTAGTGTGCAAGTTACGGCAATTCTGAAATCCTTATCATTGCGGAACTGGCGTATCAATTCGTTACTGTCACCTGCTGAATAAGTGATTTTCTGCACAAAACGGTCGTCAGTACGTCCAAAAACCTCTTTTGCTATTTGTACGATATTGCTGGCATGGGTTTCATTTAGTGCAAATATCAATGTTTTTGGCAAATAGTCAAAGTTGGCTTCTCGCTGTGGGTCATTAAATAACTCGGTATAGACTACATCGCGATAAGTGGACAAGATAAGTTTGATTTGTGCAGGATTAATGACGCTTCTGTTTAGTTCTTTGTTGGTATATGTTTTCGTTTCTTTATTGGAAATGGTTTTTACATCTCCAGTATATCGTGTCTCTTCTTTTATTTTTTCTCCTTCCAATATGGCACCACCATTTTCTGTAACTTGTGTTTTGATTCGATATACACGACAATCTACATTCACACCGTCAATAATACTTTTATCCAGCGTGTAGTAGACTATGCGATTGTTATTGAAAAAAGCCATTGTTTCAGGAATAGGTGTGGCTGTCAATCCAACAAGTCTGGCTGTATCAAAATATTCCAATACCTTACGCCAATTCCCATAAATGGAGCGGTGACACTCATCAATGATAATCAAATCAAAATAATCATGTGGCAAATTAGGATTGAGTGGTAATGCTACTTCTTCTGTAGGTTCATTATCATCATCGTTGTCGTTATCCTCGATAGTATCTCCTTTCAGAAAAGAAAATAGACGCTGTATTGTCGAGATAACAACATTGCTGTCAGAGGGTATCGTAGAAGAACAAAGACGGTTTACAGTGAATATTGTATTGAATGCATCTCCGTTTTCTGTTAGACGAAAAGTTCCGAACTCTCCCTCGGCCTGCTTACCGAGGTTATTCCTATCGACAAGAAACAACACTCTTCTCATTGGAGTATATGAAAGAAGACGATATGCAGCAAGACATGCGGTATATGTTTTACCTGCACCTGTTGCCAATACCATCAAGGCGCGATTTTGTCCACTTCTGAAACTTTTTTCCAGTTCAGTAACAGCTTCATATTGACAATCACGTAGTCCCTTTTTGCGTAAAGTCGGAAGTCCTGCAAAATAATCATTTATCCCCAACATCTTAACCAGTTCATGAGGTGTGGGAATATTCATTATCTGTTTGAAACAGGAATCTTGTTTTCGTAAGTCACAGAAATACAAGTCTTTCCCGTTTGATGTGAAAATAAAGGGTAATGGTTTCTGGTATGTTTGATAGATATTAGGAACATTCCTGGCATATAAAACAGCCTGTTCACACACACTATCAGAAAATGGATCTATTTCTTCTCTTTTAGCTTCAAGCACACCAACTGCTTTCCCGTTAATGAATAGGAAATAATCAGCTTCAAGATTACCTTTTAAAAGTCCTTCTCTTATAGCAACCGCAGTGCAGTTTGGTTCATAGTCTTCTCTATTGACAACTTTCCAACCGGCATCATTAAACCACAGGTCTATTTTTTGCCTCGCTTTTTCTTCTGGTGTCATATATTCCTATATTTTTATATTATCGGAAGTTGTATATTATTCAGATATGTGTGTTTAATGAGAGTATATCTGCAGTTTTTTGTTTTCGATTTGATTATGCAAATATACATAATAATATTCAATACATTAAGTTGATTGTGCACTTTTGAATTATATTGTTGTTGTATTTTGAGGGTTGGTAAATAAAAAGTTTTGAATAATATGTTTGTGTGGCTCTGACACGATGGAACACTATTTGATATCTCCTGAATATCTCCAAATTAAAACAGGCACTTATGAAACGGACTTTCTTTTTGATGGTATTGGCATTGTGGGCGATAGGCGCATGGGCACAGATAACAGCAGCCGAAGAACACGAGGTGGTGGCGGTCTATGAAAAGATGGGTTTGCCCGATGGTAGTCTGGATGAAGATGGCGATGAAGTGAAATTTGTGTTCGTTCCGACAGATTTGGATGAAGGCACCTATAATGTGGAGATAGGGGAGCGTGTACATTCCAGAATGTATCAAATTAAGGGCACCAACCTCTACATGGAATTCCGCTACAGTCCTTTCCTTTCCACGTTTGATGAAGGCGTGTTGGAATGGCCTTTTTATGGCAATGGAACGTTTTTCGAACGCGAATAAATCCCATCTCCTCTCTCAGCCTCCCGTTCGTCGCTCCAACCCACCTTCCGCCTCCATTCTTAATGTCATTCCGCAGAAATGCGGAATCCAGTCGCAAGGCTTCTTGCGTCCGTTTTAAATGTCATACCGCACTCGATGCGGTATCCAGAAGCATAGGATAACAGCGCCAGCCCCAACGTCCGTTTCAATGTACACCACCCAAAAATGGTATCCAGCAGCTCGGCTTTTAGCCTCCGCCCTTAATGTCATTCCGCAGAAATGCACTATTCTGTAGCAAGGCTTCCAGTGTCTGTTCTAAACGTCATACCGCACTCGATGCGGTATCCAGTTGCATTGGCTTTCAGCGTCCGTTTTCAAAGCCATCTCGTCGCAATGCACTATTCTGTAGTAAGGCTTCCAGTGTCTGTTCTAAACGTCATACCGCAGCAATGCGGTATCCAGCAGCAAGGTCATCAGCGTCCGTATCCTAAACCCATCAACGCATAGAATCATCCCTTTGGGTATATCGGAGATTTTTGCTAATATTGCAAGTTATTTCTGAGATTGAAAAAACTAGTATGAAGGTATTGAAGTTTGGCGGCACCTCTATTGGAACGCATGAAGGTGTTGACCGTGTAAAGGAGATTGTTTTAACCCAGCAGGAAGATGTTATAGTGGTCGTATCCGCTTTGTCGGATGTTACGGACGAATTGTTCCGTTTGGTTGAGCTTGCTGCCCATGGTGAACGTGAACAATATGAAAGCGGTTTGGCACGTTTGGAAGAGCGTCATTTTGATTTGGCGCATTATGCCGTATTGCCCGAACGCAAAGAGGTGGTGGAAAAAGGCATGCAGTCCTTGTTTGCCGATTTGGGAAATATCCTGCGTGGAGTCTATCTTATCCGGGATGTGTCGGAACGTATCACCGATACGATTGTCAGTTATGGCGAGCGTTGTGCGGCTTTGATGGTGGCGAATATGCTTTCGGGAGCGAAACATTATGAAGCCATGGAAATTATGCGTACGGAATGCCAGTTTGGCAAGCATGTGGTGGACTTTGAAGAGACAAACAGTCGCATCCGTGGGGTGTTTGGCCAGCACGAAGGCATAGCCGTTTTGGGTGGATTCATTGCCAAAGACCGTACAACGGAAAACATCACCAACTTGGGACGTGGCGGTTCTGATTATACCGCTGCTGTGGTGGCCGCCGCCTTAAATGCCTCCTGTTTGGAAATATGGACCGACGTGGACGGATTCATGACAGCCGACCCGACCATTGTCGATACGGCCTATACCATTGAGGAGCTGAATTTTACAGAGGCAATGGAGTTGTGCAACTTTGGTGTGCGTGTCATCTATCCTCCTACGATTTTCCCTGTTTACCACAAAAACATTCCCATTCGCATCAAAAATACGTTTAATCCGACGGCAAAGGGCACCTATATTTCGGCTAAGACAACCAGCGACCCCGAGCGTCCTATTAAGGGTATTTCGAGCGTCAACGATATGGCCTTGCTGACCGTGCAGGGATTGGGTATGGTGGGTATTATCGGTGTGAACTACCGTATCTTCCGTGCATTGGCCAAAAACGGCATCAGTGTGTTCCTTGTGTCACAGGCATCTTCTGAAAACAATACCTCTATCGGTATCCGTCCCGTGGATGCAGAAAAGGCTATCCGTGTGTTGCGTGAAGAGTTTGCCCACGAAATGGCGCAAGGCGAAATCAGCAATATTTTTACTGAAGACGGTTTGGCCACTGTGGCTGTAGTGGGTGGTTCCATGCGTCACATGCCGGGTATAGCCGGAAAACTGTTTGGCACCCTCGGACGCAATGGTATCAACGTGGTGGCATGTGCACAGGGAGCGCAGGAAATCAACATTTCGTTTGTTGTGAAAAAGGAATCGCTCCGCAAGGCCTTGAATGTTATACACGATTCTTTCTTCCTTTCGGAATATCAGGTGCTCAATCTGTTTGTGATTGGTGTGGGCACTGTTGGCAGCAGTCTGATAGAGCAATTGCGCCAGCAGCACGATAAGCTGATGGAGAGCAAGCGGCTGAAGATAAATGTGGTGGGTGTGGCATCGTCCAACAAGCTCCTCACCGATAGCGACGGATTGCCGTTGGATACGTGCATCAGCGATTTGCGTGCCAAGGGCTTTCCTTCAACGCCGGTTCGCTTGGCCGACGAGGTGATTGGCATGAACATCTTCAATTCCGTGGTGGTTGATTGTACGGCAAGTGCCGATGTGGCAGCCCTCTATCCTTTGTTCCTTCAGCACAACATATCGGTGGTGGCGGCCAACAAGATTGCCGCTTCGTCTGACTATGCGCAATATGCCCAACTGAAGGAATATACCCGTACACACGGGGTGAAATTTCTCTTTGAAACCAATGTAGGGGCTGGCTTGCCCATTATCAACACAATGAACAGCCTGATTAATTCGGGCGATACGATTTTGAAGATTGAAGCCGTTTTGTCGGGTACGCTCAACTATATTTTCAACACCATCAGCGAAGATATTACTTTGAGTAAGGCCATTCGCATGGCACAAGAGGCGGGATTTTCCGAACCAGACCCCCGAATTGACTTGAGTGGCAAGGACGTTGTAAGGAAATTGGTGATACTGGCTCGTGAAGCTGGCTACAAAATAGAGCAATCGGATGTGCGCCAGGAACTTTTCCTCCCGGAAAATTGTTTTATAGGCACATTGGATGAATTTTGGGAACGTATTCCGGCGCTGGATGAAACATTTGAACGCCGCAGAAAGCAGCTTGCAGCGGAAAACAAGTGCTGGCGTTTTGTGGCTTCCATGGAACGTGGCGTGTGCAAGGTAGGCCTGGAAGAGATAGAGGAAAAACATCCGTTCTATGATTTGCAGGGCAGTAACAACATCATCTTGCTGACCACGGAGCGCTACAAGGAATATCCGATGGTGATAAAGGGATATGGAGCCGGAGCTTCCGTAACCGCAGCCGGTGTATTTGCAGACATAATCAGTATAGCAAACATACGATAATGAAAAAGATAATTCTTATAGCTTTGGCAGGTTTGCTGTTGCCTTTGGCTTCATGTAGGCGCACCAAACCTCAATCGCCTTCCAACCGCCCCGAAAAGGATACGGTGGCCTTGAACTTGCTGGAAATGAATCAGCGTTATGTGCAGGCGGCTGGTAATGAACTGGCGTTTTATGTAAAAGGACAGGACAAGCCTTATGTGCTCGATGATATGGGTTATTGGTATTATATTGCTAAGAAAGGGGGCAGCCGACCGGTATCAACCATGGAACAGGTGCAGATAAGGCAACAGGTTTATCTCTTGTCCGATTCAACCCGTTTGTGCAAGGATGAGCAACTGTTCATTACACCTGGCCGTAAAGAGGTGACCAACGCCGTGGACATGTGCATGGAATATTTGCATACTGGCGATTCTGTGTCTATCCTGGCACCATGGTATCTGGCTTACGGGCAGCGTGGCGACGATGATATATTGCCTTACGCATGTGTAAGGATAGAACTGAAGATAAGTGAATGATTTGTATATTTGTCTGAATAATCGGAAATTTGCAGCCTAAAATAGAAATTGTATGAAGAAACTTCTTTTATTGGTCACGACAGCGGCTTTGGTGTTAGGATTGTATTCCTGCAATGAAGAAACGTATGCGCAAGAATTGAAAGCTGAACAGAAGATAATCGACGCATTTATAGAACGTCAGGGCATTCATGTGTTGGAATCATGGCCCACTGATTCGGTCTTTGCAGAAAACGAATATGTCCTCCTGGAAAGCGGAGTCTATTTCCAGTTGGTTAGCAAGGGTAGCGGCAATGATACGGCACGTGTGAAAGATATCATCGCATTGCGCTACATGCGTTATTCCTTGACTGAATATGCCGATACAACCAGCTATATGCAGACGGATTATCCGATTGAGTTCCAGTATGGTAATTACAGTGATGAAAATGCTTGCAATGCATTCCATGAGGCAGTGAGCTACATGAAGCGAAACAATTCGGAGGCACGTATGATTGTGCCTTCCAAGCAGGGATTTTCGTCCGATATGCGTCCTGCCACCCCTTATGGATATGATATGAAGATTAAAATAAAGAAATAAGTATATGTCACTGATTAAATCAATTTCAGGCATTCGCGGTACGATTGGCGGCCGCGTTGGTGAAGGACTGAGTCCGATTGATATAGCACGATTTACGGCTGCTTATGCCACTTTTATAGCCAAAACAGCTGGCGAAAACAAGAAAATTGTAGTGGGACGTGATGCACGTATCTCAGGACCGATGGTGGAACAATTGGTGTGCGGCACACTTATGGGTATGGGATTCGACGTGGTGAACATTGGTCTGGCTTCCACTCCAACCACCGAAATGGCGGTTACTTTTGAACAGGCAGCCGGTGGCATTATCCTCACTGCCAGCCACAACCCTAAACAATGGAACGCACTGAAACTGCTCAACAGCAAGGGAGAGTTCCTGAACGATAAGGAAGGCAAAGAGGTTTTGGCCATTGCCGAAAAAGAGGATTTTGTATTTGCTGAGGTGGACCAATTGGGCAAGCTGATTCATAAGGACGAATATACACAACGCCACATTGAAGCTGTATTGGCATTGCCTTTGGTGGATGTGGAAGCTATCCGCAAAGCCGATTTCACAGTGGCTGTCGATTGTGTCAATTCCGTAGGTGGTATTGCCATTCCTGCCTTGCTCGATGCGTTGGGTGTTCATAAGATTGTGAAACAGAATTGCACGCCCGACGGACATTTCCCACACAACCCGGAACCGCTTCCGCAGCATCTTACGGAAATATCCAACTGCATGAAACTGGGTGGTGTGGATGTAGGTTTTGTGGTTGACCCTGACGTGGACCGCTTGGCCATCATCTGTGAAAACGGCGAGATGTTCGGTGAGGAATATACTTTGGTATCAGTAGCCGACTATGTTTTGGACCACACTCCTGGCAATACGGTGAGCAATATGAGCTCTACACGTGCATTGCGTGATATAACTTTGCGTCATGGGGGCAGCTACAAGGCTTCAGCTGTTGGTGAAGTGAATGTGGTGGCAGCCATGAAGGAAACCAATGCTGTAATCGGTGGCGAAGGCAATGGCGGAGTGATTTATCCGGAATTGCACTATGGCCGTGATGCTTTGGTGGGCATTGCCTTGTTCTTGACCCAATTGGCCAAAAAGCACTGCACTGTTTCCGAACTGCGCGCCAGCTATCCGAACTATTTCATCTCTAAAAACCGCATAGACCTCACACCGCAGATTGATGTGGATGCTATATTGATTGCGATGAAAGGCATCTACAAGCAGTTTGAAACCAACGATGCCGATGGCTTGAAGATTGATTTCCAGCAAGGTTGGGTACATTTGCGCAAATCAAACACCGAACCGATTATCCGCGTTTATTCCGAAGCACCAACCATGGAGCAGGCCGACAATTTTGCCCGTGCCACCATGGCCGAAATCAAACGCCTCGCCGGAATATCAGAAGAATAAGGAAGAATAGTTGATTTTTTGATAAGGCCCCGCCCATAATGGATATAATGTCCGCTGTGGGCGGTTAAATTTTCAATCTAATTTGTTAGCCGCATTTTGCTAGGCATCTCATTCAAACGTCATCCCGTATTCCGATTCGGTATCCAGAATTCCAATCAATACCACTAATCTTTCTTGTACAAATCATACATTCCCGAAATCCATTCTTTCATGGTATTTCGGAGACTCAAAGGTGAAAGGACTTCAATCATGGAACCCATATGAAGCAAGCGCATGATAAAGTCATAAGTAGGAGCAAGATACAACTCAAAGTCTGCATACTCACCATGGTTCTCCAATAATTTTTGACTATGGTGCAGTGGTAATGAGTTTAAATAAGAAATATGCTGGTTAAATGCTCTGATAACGATTCTTTCAGCCTCGATTTTTTTGTCCGTTACAATGCCGAAAAAAGGAGAAAAATATTCGGCCCCGGAAAATGTTTGGGGTAATTTGAAAGTGCCGTCCTCTATTTCCAATGCTTCAATTCGGTCCAGTCCGTAAGTCCGGATGTCATTATATTGGATATTATGTGCCAAAACATACCAACGCCCTTCAAACAGTTTGACGCAATAAGGAGCAATGGAAAACGTATGACTTTTTGTCTTGTTGAAGGCACAATAGGTGATGGTTACTATTCGGTTTTCTTTCATGGCTTCCAGCAATATGCCTAAATGTTGATGGGCTGATGGTATCTGGTTCACAAGAATCCTGCCTTTCAATGAAAGATGTTCATGAATGAGATTACTCACCGCAAACGAATCAAGCATCCATTTCTTCAAATCATCATCATCAATGTCTTCCGGATTTTCGATATAATATAGGTATCCTCCCACACGCTGACAGGAAATAATGATGCCGAACTGGCTGAAAATAGCATCTTTCCAACGATTAAAGGTAGCACGGCTCAGCGGTTTGTAGTCGCTCATATCCTTGTTGCGTTCCCAACGGTCAGAAATCTCTTCAAATGTTATCTTACCGGCACGCCGTATGGTATCAATAAGCCATGTGTATTTTTGTAGCTGAATCATAGTTTTTATGGTTTGATAGAGACAAAGTTAGCGAAACTTTTAGAAACAGTAAAGATTTATACTTGTTCTGTTGTTGATTTGCATACGTGAAACAGGCAATGTTTTTAATTCCCATACTCAATATTTTATAACGCTACCTCTCATCCCGGATATTTATGGAAATAAGGTCAGTAAATGCTCAAAGAAGATTTTTTTGAACCTGTATCGACAAATGATACATCTATGGAATATTTTTGTACCGTAACTAAAATTGAATATGGATATGAAAGATCACTTCAATGACAAAAAAATGCAATTCGATGAACAGTTGCCAAAAGAGGAAAATGTTCCTAATCGTCCTAAGTGCGTACTTGAAGCTTTTGAGTATATAGTGGAAGTTGCCGAAGATTCTAAACTGTCAGAGGAATTTATGAAAAAAATCGAGCTTCATCTGAAATATGCTTCACGCAAATTGAAATTGTCGTCCATACAGACTGTTTTGCTGGCTCTTTTTGTGGATAGGAGTGAAGATAGTTCTATTCGCATATCTGAAATTGCATCTTATACAGGATGCCGTACGACTAAAATTTTGCGCTTATCCGCTGAGATTGATGTACTCGAAAAGATGCATTATGTACGTGCCTCACGTTCTTGTATGAATTCGCTTACTTATCGCGTTCCGTCTGATGTTTTGGAGGCCTTGAAAAAGAATCAGCCCTATGTGTATAATGTGGAACCAATAGCTGATTTACAGAGTTTCTTTGATAGATTTTCCGAATTGATGACCGAGAAGGATAATAATGAAATTACCTACCAAACACTTTTAACACAAACCAATGAACATCTTGCGGAAATCAAGACTACTTATTTTATGCGGACATTGGAGCGTTTCCAATTGGAAGAGGAAGAATTATTGTTGTTTATTTTTATGGCTCACCTTTTTGTGGAACATCAAGATGACCGTATTGGTTTTCGCGATATAATGAATCTATATGACAACGATAAAATTCCCTATTGGTGTAAAAATGATCTTCGAAACCGTACTTCTGAATTATTTGAATATAATCTGATTGAGAATGTCAATGAGGACGGAATGGCACGTTCAGATTGCTTTAAATTGACCGAATATGCAAAGACCGATTTGTTGGCAGAACTGAATCTAATTGTAAAAGCAAAAGCGGAACACAGCTTGATTAAGTTTGATTCTTTTACGGAAAAGAGGTTGATTTACAGTGGTTCAGAGCAAAGACAGATCAATGAATTATCGTCAATCCTTTCGGCCGACCGCTTTAAGAAAGTGCAATCTCGTTTGCAAAATGCAGGAATGAGAACAGGATTCTGCTGTTTGTTTTATGGCTCACCGGGAACTGGAAAAACAGAAACGGTATATCAGATTGCCCGTGCTACAGGACGACATATCCTTCGTGTTGATGTGAACGAAATAAAAAGTTGCTGGGTAGGCGAAAGTGAGCAGAACATAAAAAAGCTGTTCGACAGATACCGCACTATCTGCAAAGAAATGTCGCATGTACCGATATTGCTGTTCAATGAAGCGGATGCCATACTGGGCGTACGCATGGAAGGGGCTACGCGTGCAGTGGATAAAATGGAAAATTCCATACAGAATATCATACTGCAGGAAATGGAAACAATAGAAGGGATTATGATTGCTACTACCAATCTCACAAATAATCTGGATAAGGCATTTGAACGTCGTTTTCTTTATAAAATCCACTTTAATCGTCCTACTGTGGAAGCACGTACACAAATCTGGCAAAGCATGTTGCCGTCGTTGAAAGAGAATGATGCACATACCCTTGCTTCCCAATTCGATCTTTCGGGTGGAGAGATTGAAAACATCATAAGGAAGTACACGGTTAATACCATCTTGTCGGGAAATGATGACATTGATTTGTCATCTATAATAGAGATGTGCCGTAATGAACGTATTTCCAACTCATCCCGTATAAAAATTGGATTTTGATTATGCTTAAAGTTTTTGTTGGTAATTATGGAATGCTGTCATACTAAGTTGTAGATAAAATATTTTGAAATTCTACTTTGTGAAATATACGAATCTAATTGATTGGTAATGATTTAAATTGGGATAAAAAATAGCAAATCTTTACTTTGCTTTCTGCTTAACCAATGCATTTTCATAATGTACTTCGTCATATATATCATATATTATCAATGGTCGCTTAGAATTCATCCCTTATAACACATACCCCAACGTCCGCTCTAAACCTTCCTTTCCACTCAAATGCAAATTTAGCCGTTTCAAAAAAGGCAGAATAGAGACCAGTCAAATAAAAATAGGATTGTAATGGACAATAATGTTGTCCATATCGAAAATAATTGTATCTTTGCATATTATCGCAAAAAAACAATTCTAATACTCATTTCATATGAAACAATTCTTGAAGTACACCCTAGCCACATTTGTAGGGTTGATGTTATTCTCCTTTATTGGTATTTTTATTCTGTTTGGAATAATGGGGTCATTGGTAGCCATGTCCACATCTACACCACCTACCACACTGAAAGCCAATTCCGTATATGTGATTGAGCTAAATGGCACGCTGATGGAAAGAAGTGAGGACGACGCTTTTATGGCAGTAATTTATCAGGCGGCCAACCAACCGGCCAACAAGACCATGGGATTGGACGATTTGCTTGAAAATATCGACAAGGCCAAAAAGGATGACAATATAAAGGGAATCTATCTGAAAGGCGGTGCTTTAGGTGCATCTTATGCCTCCATTCAGGAATTGAGAAATGCATTGCTTGATTTCAAGGAATCTGGTAAATTCATTGTGGCTTATGCCGACTCTTATGCCCAATCCAATTATTACTTGGCAACGGTAGCCGATAAACTTTATCTCAACAAACATGGTATGCTTGGCTGGAACGGTCTTTATTCCCAACATATATTCTACAAGAACTTCCTGGAAAAAATCGGCGTGGAGATGCAGATTGTCAAGGTGGGTACGTTCAAGTCTGCTGTTGAGCCCTATATCTTGACCGAAATGAGTGAAGCCAACCGTTTGCAAATGACAGAAATGGTAAACGGCTTGTGGAATGGAATTGTGAGCGACGTGGCAACGGCCCGCAACATCTCTGTTGACAATTTGCAGAAATATGCCGATATGGCCATGACTTACCAACCCGAAGAAACCTATGCAGAATACGGCTTGGTCGATTCCTTGCTTTATGAAACCGACATGGAATCCCTTATCGCCCAGATGGCAGGAGTGGACAAGGTGGAATTTGTGGACCATGCATCCATGACGGCAGTGCCGGTTGTTCCTAATGCAAAAGCCGATAAGGTGGCAGTTATTTATGCTGTGGGAGCCATTTATGATAGTGGCAATGATGGAATTGTAGCTGATGATATGGTGGAAACCATTATGGATGTGGCAAAAGACAAATCGGTTAAGAGTGTAGTGCTCCGCGTTAATTCCCCTGGTGGCAGTGCCTATGCGAGCGAACAGATTTGGCATGCCTTGTCCTTATTGAAGAAGGAAAAACCCTTGATTGTTTCCATGGGCGACTATGCAGCGTCCGGAGGCTATTACATCTCTTGTGTGGCCGATGAAATTGTGGCACAACCTTCCACATTGACAGGCTCTATCGGCATTTATGGCATGATACCCAATGTATCGAAAGTGGCCAACAAATTAGGCTTCAATTTTGATGGCGTTCAGACCAACCGCTTGAGCGATATGGAAACCAATATGCTGTTTGAAGGAATGGACACAGAAGAACGTGCATTGATGCAAGGATATGTAAACCGTGGTTACGAATTGTTTGTACAGCGTTGTGCTGACGGACGCCAAATGACGACCGATGCCATCAAGGCAATAGCCGAAGGGCGTGTATGGTTGGGTTCATTGGCTAAGGAAAAAGGACTGGTTGACCGTTTGGGTGGCCTTGACGATGCAGTTGCGGTAGCTGTTGAAAAAGCCGGCTTGTCAGAATATAGGGTAGTGTCCTATCCCGAAAAGAAGGATTTCATGACTCGTTTATTGGAGGAAATGTCTATGTCTGCTGCCATCGACCATTATATGGAACAAAGTATGGGTGAAGAATACACTATGCTGCAGCAGATAAAGGCAATTGCGGAAAAACCTTCCCTGCAAGCCATTATGCCCGTTTATTTTACCATTAAATAAGGTAGCTGATGAAATTGCTGCGACTCATATTGTCCTGGATATACGGATTTGTAGTAGCGCTGCGAAACATGCTCTATGAATACGGATTCTGCAAATCGTGGTCACCTCCTGTATCGACGGTGTGCGTGGGCAATTTGGCAGTAGGCGGAACCGGCAAGACACCTCATTCCATTTTGCTGATTGAGCAGATGAAGGATGAATTCAAGGTGGCTTTTCTCAGTCGTGGCTATAAGCGCAAGACTTCAGGATTTCTTTTGGCCGATGAAAATGCCACGGCATTGACCATTGGCGATGAACCTATGCAAGTGCACATGCGTTTTCCCGATATACCCGTAGCGGTATGTGAAAAGCGGGTGAATGGCGTGAAGCAGTTGCTGAAACGTTTTCCCGATTTGGATTGCATCATTCTCGACGACGCTTTGCAGCATAGGCAGATAAAACCCGGCTATGTGGTTTTGCTCACTGCCTACGACAATCTGTATGTAAAGGATTATATGCTGCCTTACGGCCATTTGCGTGATTCGCGTCACAGTTCACCCCGTGCCGAAACGATTGTGGTAACGAAATGTCCTGAAAAAATGACTCCGATAGACCGACGCATGGTCTATCTCGATTTGGCGGTATTGCCTTATCAGCATTTGTTCTTTACACAGATGCATTATGGTGAAATCCGCCCCGTGTTTGATGCAAAATTAGATGTGCAGTTAGGCGAATGCAGCGTGTGCCTGTTCACAGGCATCGCTTCGCCGAAATACATGCAGGAATATCTGGAACTGAAGGTGAAGTTGCTCAAAACCATTGCTTTTCCCGACCATCACAGTTTTACTAAAAAGGATTTTCAGCGCATAGAAAAGGAGTTCGGTGTTATGCCGTCTGAAAACAAGATATTGCTGACCACGGAAAAGGATGCCATGCGTTTGCGCTGCAGCCAGTATTTTCCGGAACATCTGAAATCCATGGTATATTATTTGCCTATTGAAATTCAAGTCATAGACAATCTCTTAGATAAATTCATTCAAAACATAAAAGCCTATGTTAGAGAAAATAAAAGAAACAGCTGAGTATATCCGTTCACAAATGACCACTCAGCTCCATATCGGAATCATTTTGGGCACTGGTCTTGGAAATCTGGCAACGCAGATAACAGACAGGTTGGAGATACCTTACAAGTCTATACCTAATTTTCCTATATCGACAGTAGAAGGTCATTCTGGAAAACTCATTATCGGAAAATTGGGCGGTGTGGATGTGATGGCCATGCAAGGACGTTTCCATTATTATGAAGGATATAACATGAAGGAAGTTACTTTTCCTGTGCGTGTAATGCATGCTGTGGGCATCGATACCTTGTTTGTTTCCAATGCCTCGGGAGGTGTCAATTCGGATTTTGAGATTGGTGATTTGATGATTATAACCGACCATATCAACGTGTTCCCGGAGCATCCGTTACGAGGCAAGAACTACAACGAACTGGGGCCGCGTTTCCCTGACATGAGTGAGGCTTACGACAAACAACTGATAGCAAAAGCCAAACAGATTGCGAGTGAGAACAATATTCGGGTAGTGGAAGGCGTCTATGTAGGCACACAAGGTCCAACTTTTGAAACACCTGCCGAATACCGTTATTTCCGTGCAATTGGAGGTGATGCCGTTGGCATGAGCACCGTTCCCGAAGTGATTGTTGCCAATCATGCAGGTATGCGTGTGTTTGGTATGAGCATCATTACCGATTTGGGCGTACCAGGAAAGATTGTGGAAGTTTCCCATGAGGAAGTGCAGGAAATAGGTAATAGGGCACAGCCGCTTATGACGCTTATCATGACTCGACTTATACAACAAATATAAAATGATTTTTTCATATGTTTTTTGCAGTGCCTACGTTGTGAAACGTGGGCATTGTTTTTTTGCGGTGCTCAAAATGAATTTTCTTCTCAATGCAGAAAAAATTTCCTTTGATTTCTTCAATATTAAAAATAAATAGTATCTTTGCAACTGCTTCCGTGTGCGTACACGGAAACGGGAAAATAGATATATCTCATTGATAATTTGTTGATTGATGGAAATTATTAATAAAATACGCATCAAGGACATAGCACAAAAGGCAGGTGTTTCCGAGGGCACGGTCGACCGTGTGCTTCACAATCGAGGTGAAGTATCGGAAAAAAGCCGTCAGGCAGTCCAGAAGGCAATCGACGAATTACATTACCGTCCCAACGTTTATGCACGTTCGTTGGCCACAAAAAAACATTTCCGCTTTATCTTTTTCCTGCCGGAACATACGCAGGCCGATTATTGGGAGAAAGTGGAGGAAGGAATCAATATGGCTGCCTCCGAACTGGCTGATTTCAATGTAGCGGTCACACCGCTTTACTATAACCAGTACAATCATTCCTCTTATGCGGAAAAAGCTCGTCAAATACTTGATTTGCAGCCTGATGGGGTAGTGATAGTACCTACTTTTACGGAGGATGCTCATGTGCTCATTGCAGGGTTGAAGGAGAAAAACATCCCTTATTCCTTTATTGATTCGCTCATCGACGACCAGGGTTTTCTCAGTTATTATGGTCAGCATTCTTTCCACAGTGGATATATAGCCGCCAAACTGCTTTTGGAAAATCTACCTCTCTATTCACACGTATTGCTGGTGCGTGCCAAAAGAGAGGGAGGTATCATTTCCAATCAGACGCAGGAGCGGTATAAAGGTTTTATTGACTATGTAAATCGTCAGTGTCTGAACGACAAATATACATTTACCCCCTTGGTGTTGGAAGACAGTCCGTCGGAACAGAATGAACGGGTATTGCTCGAAACCATCCGCCGGAACGACGTCAAGGCAGTGGTCACATTCAATTCCAAAGTCTATCGCATTGCCCACTATCTGGACAAGGCCCATATGGAGGGCATACGTCTTATAGGTTATGATTTACTCGACAAAAATGTGTATTTCCTCAAGAAAGGCATCATTCACAGTCTGATTGCCCAGCGCCCTGAAAAGCAGGCCTATCTGGTGTTGAAGGACTTGTGCAAGAACATCATATTCAAGCAGGAAACCGAGCAGATAAATTATATTCCCATTGACATTCTGATAAAGGAAAACATTGACTATTATATGAATTTTGAATAGCAACTTAAATAATTTAGTGTAACATGAAACCGTTAAACAAAGAAACCGCTGTCAAGATACAGCGTCCTGAAAGAATTATCCAATTTGGTGAAGGTAACTTTTTACGTGCATTCGTAGATTGGATTGTGTGGAACATGGACAAGAAAACCGATTTCAATGGTAGTGTAGTCGTTGTCCAACCGATTGACAAGGGAATGGTGGATATGCTCAATGCACAAGATGACTTGTATCATGTTAATCTTCAGGGCATTGACAAAGGTAATACCGTGAATAGCCTTGAGCTGATTGATGTCATCAGCCGTGCCATGAATCCTTATGCAGACTTTGATGCATTCATGAAATTGGCCGAACAGCCGGAAATCCGTTTCGTTATTTCCAATACGACCGAAGCCGGTATTGCATTTGACCCAACCTGCAAACTGGAAGATGCTCCTGCTTCTTCTTATCCCGGCAAGTTGACCCAATTGCTTTACCACCGTTACAAAACCTTCAGCGGTGCTGCCGACAAGGGATTGATTATTTTCCCATGCGAGCTGATTTTCCTCAACGGGCACAAACTGAAGGAATGCATCTATCAATACATTGAGTTGTGGCATTTGCCGGAAGCATTCAAACAGTGGTTCACCAATTACTGCTATGTATGCGCTACACTGGTTGACCGCATTGTGCCGGGCTTCCCACGCAAGGAAATCGACCAGATTAAAGCTACCATCGGCTATGACGACAATTTGGTGGTACAAGCTGAAATCTTCCACTTGTGGGTAATTGAAGCCGCTGAAAACATCTCGTTGGAAGCATTGGCAGCCGAATTCCCAGCCAACAAAGCCGGATTGAACGTGCTGTTCGTTCCAAGCGAAGCTCCTTATCACGAACGCAAGGTTACTTTGCTCAATGGCCCTCACACGGTTTTGTCACCGGTAGCATTCCTTTCGGGCATCAATATTGTGCGTGACGCTTGCCAACATGAAGTGATTGGCAAATACATCAACAAGGTAATGTTTCATGAATTGATGGAAACCCTCAACTTACCGAAAGCCGAATTGGAACAGTTTGCCAAAGACGTGCTCGAACGCTTCAACAACCCGTTTGTTGACCATGCCGTAACCAGCATTATGCTCAACTCCTTCCCGAAATTTGAAACACGTGACCTTCCTGGTTTGAAGACCTATCTGGAACGCAAAGGCGAATTGCCTAAGGGCTTGGTATTGGGCTTGGCTGCCATCATCACTTATTACAAGGGTGGCAAACGTGCCGATGGCGTGGAAATCGTTCCCAACGACGCACAGGAAATCATGGACTTGCTCAAACAATTGTGGGCAACAGGAAACACCCGCAAGGTGGCAGAAGGTGTGCTTGGCGCAACCGACGTTATCTGGAAAGAATCCAAATGCAACCTCAATGAAATACCGGGCTTGACCGACATGGTAGTTTCATTCCTTGACAGCATTCAGGAAAAAGGTATGCTCGAAACAGTGAAATCTATTCTTTAATATAATTAGGAAAAGGGATGGCATGGAAGGTGATTTCAGCCATCCCTTTTTGCCTTCACTGAAAAGTGGGACTCTAATTCATTATCATTTAAAATATAGTTTATGACCGATATATTGAAAATCAATGCAGCCGACAATGTAGCTGTGGCCATCGTTCCCCAAAAGGCGGGTGCGCAGGTCAATATTGACGGCAAAAGCATTCAACTGCTTCAAGACATACCCGCAGGACACAAGATAGCTTTGCAGGATTTTGCGGAGGGTGAAAATGTCATCAAGTATGGCTATCCCATTGGCC
>JADIMG010000002.1 GCA_017694875.1 Candidatus Gallipaludibacter merdavium | reverse complement strand
CGAGAGGACCGTGTTGGACGAACCTCTGGTCCGCGGGTTGTACCGCCCGGTGCACCGCCCGGTAGCCAAGTTCGGTTCGGATAAGCGCTGAAAGCATCTAAGCGCGAAGCCATCTCCAAGATTAGATCTCCCCAGAGGGTCGTCATAGACGATGACGTTGATAGGGCGCAGGTGTACAACGGTGACGTAAAGCCGAGCGCTACTAATAGCCCGAGCCTTTCCTTTCGAGTACTACAGACGGTTTTTCCGCAGAGTTTTCTCTTTCCAATAATGTCACCTTATTCAGGTGGTTATAGTGCGGGGGTTCCACCTCTTCCCATTCCGAACAGAGAAGTTAAGCCCCGCCACGCCGATGGTACTGCGCAAGTGGGAGAGTAGGTAGCCGCCGTCTTTCGGGAGCCTTCCGGAACATTGTCCGGAGGGCTCCCTTGCTTTTTATTATGGCAGCGCAGGAAACAAGAAACCGTATCCTCCACGATGGAAGGATACGGTTTTTCCGTGTATGTGCCCGTCGGATTTATTGCCCGTGTTTGTCGCTGCCCCACAGATGTCTCATCCATTCCGCCATCCTCTGTTCAGCCGGGCTGCCTTGGGCTTGCCACAATTGAAGGTGCTTGATTTCCTCCGGGAGGAAAACTTGCTTGACAAAATGGTTGGGATAGTCGTGTGCGTATTTGTATTCTGCTCCATAATTCAGCTCTTCCATCAATTGTGTAGGAGCATTGCGCAAATGTAATGGTACAGGTAGATTACCAGTAGCTTTGACTACTTCTAATGCTCGATTGATGCCTAAATAAGCGGAATTACTTTTTTGTGAGGTTGCTAAATAGACGGTTGCCTCAGCCAATGGTATTCGTCCCTCTGGCCATCCAATTTTAGTCATGGCATCAAAACAGGCATTAGCAATGAGGAGAGCATTCGGATTAGCCAATCCAATATCCTCTGCTGCTGATATGACCAGACGGCGGGCAATGAATTTGGGGTCTTCTCCGCCAGCCACCATGCGTGCTAGCCAGTATAATGCAGCGTCAGGGTCACTTCCTCGGATGGATTTGATGAAGGCAGATATGATGTCATAATGCATTTCACCATCCTTATCATATGCGACAGGATTTTGCTGCAAACGTTCTGTCACGGTTTGGTTGTCTATGACTATTTCGTTTCCTGTTTCTGCATTGCATACAAGTTCAAGTATGTTGAGCAATTTCCTGGCATCACCTCCTGAATAACGGAATAATGCATCTTCTTCCTTTAAAAGAATTTTCTTTTCTTTGAGCTCGCTGTCTTTTGTTAAAGCACGCTCAACCAATTCAGCCAAATCGTCTTTACACAATGGTTTTAATACATATACCTGACAGCGTGACAAAAGTGGTGTGATTACTTCAAAGGACGGATTTTCAGTGGTGGCGCCTATCAAGGTAACCGTTCCATTTTCAACAGCGCCCAGTAGGCTGTCTTGCTGTGCTTTGCTGAATCGATGTATTTCGTCTATGAAAAGAATGGCATTACGTGTACCGAAAAATTGGCTGTTCTTGGCTTTTTCTATCACTTCTCTTACATCTTTTACGCCAGACGTTACAGCACTTAAGGTGTAAAAAGGTCTGTCAAGTGTATGGGCTATGATTTTGGCAAGAGTTGTTTTTCCCACACCTGGGGGACCCCATAATATGAAAGATGATATATTGCCTGATTCAATCATTTTTCGCAATATGGCACCCTCACCTACAAGGTGCTTCTGACCGATGTATTCATCTAAGGTTTTCGGTCGTAGGCGTTCTGCTAATGGCTGCATATTCTTACTCCTGCTTGTTAAGTTGTTTCTTTATAATGGGTATTATACACAATATCGGAAGGCTTAGTACCATGACAATCTCGAAAAAGCGTGGATAGCCTACGGATTCCTGCAACCACCCTGCAATCATTCCTGGCAGCATCATGCCCAGTGCCATAAAACCCGTGCAGAGAGCATAGTGTGCAGTTTGTTCCGCTCCTTCCGATATGCGCATCATATATAGCATATAGGCTGTAAAACCAAAGCCGTAGCCGAATTGTTCAATGGCAACACAAGTATATATGGGCCAAATGTGTAGGGGCATGCTGTGAGACAGAAATACATAGACAATATTGGGCAGTGTAATACTGAGTGCCATTGGCCATAACCATTTGCTGAGACCTCCTTTTGATACAACGATACCGCCTAAAATACCGCCAAGTGTTAATGCAATCACACCAACGGTGCCATACACGTAGCCCACGTCTTCTGTGCTGAGTCCTAATCCACCTAACGAGCGTTCATCCAACAGGAAGGGAGAGGCCATCTTTACCAATAAAGCTTCGCCTAAGCGGTATAACATCATGAATGCCAATGCCCAGCCGATATGTTTTTTCTTGAAGAAACTGGAGAAGGTTTCTAGAAATCGTTTTAGTACATCTTTCCATGCAATACTTCTTTTTGTATCTGATAATGGATAAGGCAATGCAAAATGGTGATAGGCACACATGCACAGAAAAAAGGCAGCCAATATATAAAATACGATGCTCCATGCCAAGGCAATGTTTCCGAGTTTCTTTTCCAATATTCCAGCCAGAACAATGAGCAATCCTTGACCGGCTAGGGTGGAAAAGCGGTAAAAAGTACTTCGGATACCGACAAAGAAAGATTGCTTCTTTTCATCCAGTGCCAGCATATAAAAGCCATCTGCCGCTATATCATGGGTTGCAGAACTGAAGGCCATCAACCAGAACACACACAATGTGCTTTGAAAAAACAGTGGGAGCGGTAGCAGCAAACCGATTCCACCAAAACCGGCACCGATGAGCAACTGCATGCTCACTATCCACCAGCGTTTGGATTTGACCATATCGACAAATGGACTCCAAAAAGGTTTGATAACCCATGGAAGGTATAACCAGCTTGTGTATAAGGCTATATCTGTATTGGAAATATCCAAGCGTTTGTACATGATAACGGATACGGTCATTACAACCACATATGGCAAGCCCTCTGCAAAATATAGACTGGGAATCCAGCTCCAGGCATTACGTTGAAGCTGGGAAAGTGTTTTCTTCATATTCTTCTCCCTATTCTCTTGTTCTGCAAAGTTATATTAAATCTCCCATTTATTCAAACCACAACGAAGACCAACTCCGATGAGCTTATTACGTGTTTCCCCATTTCCCATAACTGATGGATTTCCGCTGTTTGCTTGACTTCCCTGATGGATATGGCAAAGAAGAATTGTTGATAACTTTCGCATACTGCAATGAGAGAGCGATATAGCCTGGGAAAATCAAACCTGTTTACAGCAAAAACAGATAATACGCACTTGTTACTACATGCAAAATACGTATCTTTGCAACATAAAAAGCAACATATTACAATCATGACTTATCTGGTATTGCGACTCTATACAATCGGAAATGTGGCCATGATGCTACCTGTTATAGCATCGGTAGCCGCCGATGCGCCGCAAGATACCTTTGTGATTTTGTCCAGAAAAAATCTGGCTCCGCTTTTTGCCACTATACCCAATATCCAATTTGTACAGGCTGAACAACATACTGATTTTAAACAGACAATGCAGCTGTACAAACAAATAAAATCGCAATACAAGATAGATAAAGTTATTGATTTACAGCGGATATGGCAAACAAAACTTATTGCAGCCCTTTTCCGATTCAAGGGCGTGAAAACGTATGCGATAGAATTGCAGCGTAGGCAGAAGCGCGATTTGTTGGCAAAACGGAAAAATAACGGCCAACTTAAAACGGAAGCCCAGAGATATGCCGAAACCTTTATGAAGGCAGGTTGTAAATGTACGTTTAAATTCCAAAAACTGGCTATCAATCAGCAGGCACAAGATACTATAGAAAAAATCTATGGTACAAAACAAGGAAAGTGGCTTGGAATAGCGCCTTTTGCAAAATATAAAAGCAATATGCTTCCCTATCGGACGATGAAGGAAGTCATAGCATACTTTTCTCAGCAAGCCGATACAAAAGTCTTCCTTTTTGGGGCAGGAACCATTGAGAGTGCCATGCTCAAACAGTGGGCGGATGTTTTTCCTGGTGTGATTTCTGTGGCTGGCAAATTGGACATCGATCAGGAAATCGAGCTGATGAGAAAATTGGATCTTATGCTCTGCATGGATTCTGCCAACCAGCATTTGGCTGCTACCATCGGATTGAAAACCCTTATTGTTTGGGGGGGAACGCATCCCGATGCTGGCTATATGGCTTGGAAATCAACGCAGGATGATTATTTACAGCTTTCTACCAATTGCAGACCTTGTACCATCAATGGCACAAACAAATGTAGGAAACACAAGGATTTTGAGTGCTTGAAGCAAATTGCACCACAGCTGGTCATTCAGCAAGTAAGCAAGCGCTTATATGAATAAGTAATGGATTTAAAAATAAGAATAAATGGGAAGAATTATAGCATTGGCTAATCAAAAAGGAGGAGTTGGAAAAACCACTACAGCCATCAATCTGGCGGCATCATTGGCTAACATCGGAAAAAAAGTTTTGCTCGTCGACGCAGACCCGCAAGCCAACGCGTCGTCCGGACTGGGCATTGACATTAAAACGCTGGAATTCACCATATACGAATGCCTTATCGACAGCGTTCCAGTTCATCAGGCCATACGCCCGACAGAAGTGGAAAATTTATATATAATGCCGTCACACATCGATTTGGTAGGGGCAGAAATAGAAATGCTAAATATTCCAGATAGGGAACGAATCATGAGAAATATGTTGCGGCAGATTCAGGATGAATACGATTTTATTCTCATCGATTGCTCGCCTTCGTTAGGACTCATTACGGTCAATGCACTCACTGCCGCCAATTCTGTTATCATACCGGTTCAGTGTGAGTATTTTGCCTTGGAAGGTATCAGCAAGTTGCTGAATACCATAAAGATTATCAAAAGTAAGCTGAATCCGGCATTGGCCATAGAAGGTTTCCTGCTTACCATGTACGACAACAGGTTGAGATTGGCCAACCAGGTGTATGACGAAGTCAGAAAACATTTCCAGAATATGGTATTCAATACTGTGATAGCAAGAAATGTACGACTCAGCGAAGCGCCCAGTCATGGCAAACCGGTGTTGCTGTATGACCCGGAATCAAAAGGAGCCGCCAATTATATAGACCTTGCTAAAGAACTGATTCAACGAACTGAAAATAAATAATATATGACAAAAAAAGGATTCTCATTAGGTAGGGGATTGGATGCACTCATCGATACGGAAACCATAGCTACTGACGGTTCCTCATCTATCAGCGAAGTGGAATTGTCGCTTATTTATCCCAATCCGAATCAGCCACGGAAAAATTTCGACGAGGAAGCGCTCAATGAATTGGCAGCCTCCATCAAGGAATTAGGAGTCATCTCACCCATCACGCTCCATAAAAACAACGACGGAACCTATCTTATCATTGCAGGAGAAAGAAGATACAGGGCAGCAAAGATTGCCGGACTTACTTCAATTCCTGCATATATCAGAACGGCTGCCGATGAGCAAATCATGGAAATGGCGTTGATTGAAAACATTCAACGTGAAGACCTCGACGCCATTGAAATTGCCCTTGCCTATCAGAAACTGATTGACGAATATCATCTTACGCAAGAAAGAATGAGCGAAAGAGTAGGCAAGAAAAGGGCAACCATTGCCAATTATATACGTCTGTTGCGCTTGCCTGCTGAAATACAGCTTGGAGTTAAAGAGAAAAAAATCGAAATGGGACACGCCAGAGCTATTCTTGCGATTGATGATACAGCTACACAAATACGTATCTACAAAAAAATCATACAGGAAAACCTGTCTGTGAGAAAAGTGGAACAGCTTATCAAGGCGATGCAGGATGAAAATCCGAGTGTAAACAGCAAACAGGTTCAAACCTTGCCTGAGTACAAGCAGATTCAAGACAATCTTGCTAAACTTTTCGGAACAAAGGTGCAGTTTACCTGCAACGATAAAGGAAAAGGAAAAATAAGCGTTCCTTTCAAAGATGACAAGGAATTGGCACGGATTATGCAATTGCTCGACCAAATCAATAGATAGCTTTGAAAAGAAAATGCTTATATCTGTTTCTGTGCTTGCTGGGAGGGTGTTGCTTTCACCACATCCATGCCGCTGCCGTGCTTGATGGAAAAGAAAATATAATGCCGGCAGACTCGATTCAGACACCGCAGCAGGATTCTTTAGCAGCAACATCATATAAGTTTAAGCCCAATCCGATAAAAGCAGTTTGGATGGGAGCTATTATCCCTGGATACGGTCAGATTTACAACCGTAAATATTGGAAATTACCCATTGTCTACGGTGGATTTTTGGGATGTGCCTATGCCATTTCGTGGAATGGAACCATGTATTCCGACTACAAAAAGGCCTATCGTGACATCATAGACAATGACCCCACTACCAATTCCTTTATGGATATATTGCCTGAAGGCTATACCATAGAGAGCCTGGGAGGTATGAGCCAATATACCAAGACTTTGCAAACCAAACAGAACACTTACCGACGCTATCGTGACCTCAGCATTGTCATTACGGTAGCGCTGTATGCGATTACACTCGTTGATGCTTATGTCGATGCACAACTCTTTGATTTTGATATATCGCCCGACCTTACCATGCACGTAACACCTGCATTGCTGGAATATGGTACGCAAAATCAAAACAGAGCTTTTGCATTGCAACTAACAATTGATTTATAAAACAGGAAAATGAATTTGGAAAAATACATTTTATCATGTGTGCTCTTGTGGGCAACATACATGACAAGTTTTGCCCAAAATACAATGACAGCCGAAACACAGGTCGATTCATTGTTCAAGGCACAATATGTAGATTCGTTGATTGCGACTCCGCAGGAAGTGGAAAATATGATGGGCAACTTGTTGAATGATTGGGTACAGGCTTATGAGAAGGAAACCGATTGTGATACCACAGCCTTCCTGCCCGATTATCCCGATTCTGTCTATATAGCACGCTTGTCAGCCTTGCCTTATGTGATGGAAATGCCCTATAACGATAAAGTGAGGTCATTCATTGATTTGTATGTTGTTAGACGTCGGCAACAGTTGTCAAGGTTGCTGGGACTTGCAGAATATTATTTCCCCATATTTGAAGAAGCGCTCAACAGATATGGCTTGCCTCTCGAGCTGAAAAATCTGCCTATTATTGAATCAGCTCTCAATCCTACCATTGTATCCAGGGCAGGAGCTGCCGGTTTGTGGCAATTCATGGTAGCAACCGGCAGAATGTATGGACTTGAAATTAACAGTCTCATTGATGAACGCTGCGACCCTATTAAATCGACAGATGCCGCCTGCCGCTATCTTAAAGACCTGTACGCCATTTATGGCGATTGGCACCTTGTTATTGCGGCCTATAACTGCGGACCGGGAAATGTCAACAAAGCCATCAGACGTGCGGGGGGCAAACGTGACTATTGGGCTATCTATCCATATCTTCCACGCGAAACAAGAGGCTATGTACCTATTTTCATAGGGGCAAACTATGCAACCAACTACTATTGTGAACATAACGTGTGTCCGCAAGATATTGATATGCCTTTACTGGTCGATACCACCATGACCAATAAGCGCATGCATTTGCAGCAGGTGGCGCATGTGTTGGACATCCCGATAGAACTTGTGCGTAATCTCAATCCCCAGTACCGGCGTGACATATTACCGGGTGGAAAATACTATACCTTGTGTTTGCCAGTCCAATATGCCGAACTGTTTATTGTTAAGGAGGAGGAAGTCTTGGCCTATAAGGCAGATGAGCTTATCAACAACAGAAGGGCAGAAATTGATTTGGCCCAAAAGAGCTCACATACCTATGGCAGTGGGAATGTCATCTATTACAAAGTGAGGTCAGGAAATACGTTGGGTGGCATTGCACAGAAATACAGAGTGAGTGTTTCACAACTCAAAAGGTGGAACAACCTGAAAGGTACAACAATCCGCATTGGACAGACATTGAGAATTTACAAGTAATGGAAAAACTGTATTATAATATCAAGGAGGTAGCACAGATGTTTGGAGTGTCGGAGAGCACCTTGCGTTATTGGGAACGTGAGTTTACGCAGCTCAATCCGGACAGAAATGCGGGAAACAGGCGTCGCTACAATACCAAAGATATTGAAGTTGTCAAACAGATAGTCCATTTGCTCTACGACCAAAAACTCAGCATAGAAGGTGCGAAACAAACGCTTAAAAATGCGGCTCCTCTCACGGAAAGGACGCAACAGATTGCCGAACAGCTTAGAAAAATTCGTGAGGAGTTGATTGATTTGAGAGACAACATTTGATTTGCGAACCATTAAAAACATGTATTATGAATAGAAAATTTTTATTGTATTCTTTGCTTCTTGCCTTGACATTGGCATCATGCACTACGTGTAAACAGGAGCAAACATGCGAAGTAAAGCCTAAAAATGTGATTCTTCTTATTGGCGATGGAATGGGTTTGCCTCATGTAGTGGCTGCTATGGCAGAAAGGGAACAACCGCTGAATATGGAGCGTTGCACTCATACAGGCCTGTCCAAAACCTATTCGGCCAGCCATTATGTCACTGATTCTGGCGCAGGAGGAACAGCGATAGCATGTGGTGTGAAAACCAACAATAATATGATTGGTATGGACAAGGATTCTGTTCCTGCAGAATCTGTTCTGGAAGTCGCTGAACGTAATGGACTTTCCACAGGTGTGGTGGTAACATGCGGACTTACTCATGCTACTCCGGCTGCTTTCATTGCCCATCAGATTGACCGCCACATGAGCCAGGAGATTGCGCTCGATTTCCTTACCAAGGAAGTGGATGTATGTATCGGTGGCGACAGGGCAGCATTTGAAAAACGTGAAGATGGTCGCAACCTGCTCAATGAGTTGAAAGACAAAGGCTATACCATTGTCAATGGCATAGATTCCATGATGGCAGTGAAGGAAGGCAAACTCATTGGCTTCTTGCAGGGAAATGCCTATGATATTCCTAAAATGCCGGAACGAGGCGATGTCTTGCCTAAAGGTGTTCAGACGGCTGTGAATATTCTGTCGCAAAATGACAAGGGATTTTTCCTGATGGTGGAAGGTTCTCAGATTGACTGGGGTGCTCATGCTAACGATATGTCTTATCTGCTTCAGGAAGTGTACGATTTTGATGAAGCCGTTGGCAAAGCAATTGACTTTGCAGAGCAGAATGGTGAAACGCTTGTTATTGTAACTGCCGACCATGAAACGGGTGGACTTACTTTGGTACAGGAAACACCCGATGGAAATATTTCTTGGCAGGAAATGTCAAGCTATGGCGCAGCACGTCCACAAAACCGTAAGTATATTGCCAAATTCTCTACTACCGGCCATTCTGGTTGCATGGTGCCTGTTTATGCTTATGGTCCAGGTGCAGAAGAATTCACTGGTATAATGGAAAATACTGCATTCAAGAATAAAATCTTGAAATTGCTCAATATCCAATAATATACGAAAGAGATTATATAAAATAGGATGGGGGAGACATATGTTGTGCTCCTCCATCTTTTTGTTTGACTCATACTTCTTACTTTCATGATACAATATTGTTGGGAACTTTTGTGGGTATTTTATTCCCGTTTTTTCTTCTGTTCCTGACTTTTTTCATCCTTCCGATTTTCATTTTTCTCATTTTGTTCTTCTGATTTGTCTGATTCAAATATTATTTGTAGTTTTGCGAACAACAAATAATGCGGCGTTTATAAAGATAATACATCCTATGGAATGGTTGCAAACTTTATTGGACAATAGCACAACACCGCTGCTTACAGCCTTTTTGCTCGGATTGCTCACGGCACTTTCGCCTTGCCCTTTAGCAACTAATATTGCTGCCATCGGATTTATTGGAAAGAACATTGAAAATCGCAAACGCATTTTCTTCAATGGCTTGCTCTATACGTTCGGACGTGTTCTTTCCTACACATTACTTGGGGTGATTCTCATTCTGGTACTCAAAGGTGGTTCCAGCATGTTTGGCATCTAGAAAACCATTGGAGTATGGGGCGAATATGTTTTGGGTTCTCTTTTGCTGCTTATTGGCTTGTTTATGCTGTTCGGCGGCAAACTCAATCTTCCAAAATTCGGATTCAGCGGAAATCCTGAAGGTTTGGCACGCAAAGGTGGATGGGGTGCTTTGCTCATAGGTATCTTGTTTGCATTGGCTTTTTGCCCTACCAGCGGGGTGTTCTATTTTGGCATGCTGATTCCTATGTCGGCCACAGTTACAGCGGGATATTTTTTGCCGATAGTTTTTGCTGTAGCCACAGCGCTTCCTGTTTTGATTGTGGCATGGATTTTAGCTTTCAGTGTACAGCAAATGGGCACTGTGTATGGTAAAATGCAGGTCATACAGAAATGGCTTAATCTGATTGTGGGAGTACTTTTTTTGCTTATCGGCATTTATTATTGTTATATCATGTATTCATAATACTAATAGATAAATCATATTCATATGGAAATCAAGGTTTTGGGTTCTGGTTGTGCCAAATGTAAAACAACCTATCAGGTTATTGAGAAAGTAATCAAAGAGAATAATCTGGATGTAAAATTGACCAAAGTGGATGATATTATGGAAATGATGAACTACAACATCATGACAACACCGGCTGTCGTGGTCGATGAGGTAGTGAAAATCAAAGGTCATGCACCCACGGAGAGTGAGGTGAAAACACTTTTGGGAGTTTAATAAATAAAGTTTTTTCCGATAGCGGTAGGTGCATTTCGCTATGACTGCCGCTATCTTTTACATGAAAATGTTCGTTTTTATACGAACACTAAAACGAGAATGATATGATACAGAAATTTGCAGATTGGCTGGTTTATGGTATTTTCGGTTTAAGCGCAGAATCCCATTTGGGAGTTGCGGTCAACTTCTTTTTCTATGACACGATAAAGATTCTTATTCTTTTGTTTTTTGTCAGTGTGCTTATGGGCATTATCAATGCTTATTTTCCCATTGAGCGTTTGCGTAAATATTTGGCCACGCATAAAATGTATGGTTTGCAATATTTGCTGGCTTCCATTTTTGGCGCCATCACTCCTTTTTGTTCCTGCTCGTCCATTCCTTTGTTTATTGGTTTTGTCAAGGGGGGTATTCCTCTAGGGGTTACCTTTGCTTTCCTTATCACTTCGCCGCTTGTCAATGAGGTGGCGGTAGCCATGTTCTTGGGCTCGTTTGGTTGGAGAGTCACACTCATTTATGTGGTAAGTGGTATCCTGCTGGGGGTAGTGGGTGGTTTCGTATTGGGTAAAATGCATCTTGCACCTTATTTGAGCGATTGGGTGAAACAGATTCAGGCCGATTCTTCAGCTCAGTCGTTGGAATGGGAAAAAGACCATACCGCTTTTATCAAGCGGCTGCCTGTCATCATTCGCGATGCATGGAAAATTGTGCGTGGTGTCCTGGTCTATATTCTGATTGGTAATAGGTGCTTTTATGCATGGATTTGTGCCCGAAGGTTTCTTTGAGCAATACATGTCAAAGGATAATTGGTTTGCTGTGCCGCTTTCTGTGTTGTTGGCTGTTCCTATGTATGCCAATGCGGCTGGCATTGTGCCTGTTATCGAGGTGTTTGTGGCCAAAGGTATCCCCATCGGAACGGCCATTGCTTTCATGATGGCTGTGGTTGGACTTTCTTTGCCGGAAGCTACCTTGCTTAAAAAGGTGATGACTTGGCGCCTTATCGGTATCTTCTTCGGTACGGTTACTTTCTTTATCATTCTGTCCGGTTATTTGTTTAATTGGATTTTATGATAAAATAGGGTAGAGGAGGGAAATAAACTTCTAGAGATGAATAGTGGGGCGTCATACCGCAAAAATGCGCTATCTAGTAGAATGATACTGGCATGGAAAATAAATTCTTTAAGTGCTACTATATGATAGAAAGCGGTATTGTTTTTGAATAGTAAGTTTTGTTGGATATCAATGAGTGGAAAACATGAAAATATTGATTCTTTGTACAGGTAATAGTTGCCGTAGCCAAATGGCTCACGGTTTTTTGCAATCATTCGATGCTTCTTTACAGGTTTTTTCTGGTGGCACCGAACTGGCAGCGCAGGTAAATCCAAAGGCTGTTGAGGTGATGAGCGAGGAGGGTATAGACATTAGTTCCCATGTGCCTACACATGTGAATCATTATCTCAATGAGGAATGGGATTATGTTATAACCGTGTGTGGAGGAGCCAATGAGTCTTGTCCTGCTTTTGTCGGTAAGGTGGGCAAACGTTTGCATATTGGTTTCGATGACCCTTCACATGCTACGGGTACACCTGAATTTATCGATAGCGAATTCCACCGTGTGCGCGATGAGATAAAAAAGGCGTTTGCACGCTTCTATTTGGAGGAAATTATTAAGATGGATTTGGCGGAATGCAGTTGTGCTTGCTGCGATGGTAATTGTCCCGACTGTTAGCTTATGCGCACGGGAGCGCAGTATTGAATTTGTTAGCAAAAAAATAAACAAGAACGAGCCGGGAAGCGGTCCTGACTCGTTCTTGTTATATTGATGCAAGGGTTTAGTTCATGTTCAGTATCTTCTTGTAGCGCTTTTCATCGTTCAGTAGTTCTTTAGCTTCGCTGAAATCCTTATTGGTGCGGAGGGTATAGATGATGTCGCCTTTTTGGTAGTAATAACGCTTGATGATTTCCGAACCGAGCATTTCCTCTATTTCCTTGCGGTTGCGTTTGAGCTCTTCCGATATGTTGGGCTTGATTATCTCTTCCAAAGCTTTCAATTCGTTGGCTGCTATGGAGTCGAGTTGTTCAAATTTAATCAGGTCTTTCAAACTTTCCAGATAACTGGCCGTTTGTGTCTGATAGGTAAATTCCTTTTTGGTAAGAAAAGCTTCAAAATCAGCAAAATCCTCATCGGTCAACGTAAATTCCTGAGCGGGTGCAATGCTAGGATGACGTTGACAATACTCAGTAGCGTAGTCAAAAAACATGTTCTCTACAAACAGATAGTAGCAGATGTTGATGCCTTCCGGCTGTTTTACTTCGATATCGGGACTTACACCACCTCCGTCACGCACTTCACGTCCTCTCTTGGTCAGAAATACAGTGGTCAGACTATCGGGCACTCTACCCACACTGCCGTCTTCGTTGCGGTGGCTGTAGTCAATGGCTTGAATGCAGCGGCCGCTCGGAATGTAATATTTGGCGGTAGTCAGTTTCAGATTGCCGCCGTAGCTCAACGGACGTATGTTCTGTACAAGGCCTTTGCCGAAGGTGCGTTCACCAATCAGAACACCACGGTCCAAATCCTGAAATACACCAGCTACAATTTCAGCGGCCGATGCGGAGAAGCGGTTGACCAACACGGCTACTTTCATATCTGGAAACAAAGGGTCGGTCAGAGTTTTGTAGCTGGTTTCCACTTGCGGAATCTTGCCTTTGGTAGAAACAACCTCCGTTCCCTTAGGCACAAACATGCTCAATATCTTGACGGCTTCCTCTATTATACCGCCTCCATTGTCACGCAAATCGATAATCAGACTGTTGATTTGGTCCTGGTTGACCATGTCTTTCACGCCATTCTTAAATTCGCTGGCAGCATTTTCTGTAAATTCGGTCAGTTTGATATAACCGATACCAGGAGCAACGCAACCGGCATAGCTGACAGGGTTAATTTGTATCTTTTCGCGTTCAAATTCAAACGTGAGGTTCTTTTTCTCTCCCCGACGTTTCACAACGATGCTTATCTTGTCATGAGGCACGCCCCGTAACATGGCACTCACTTCTGCTGTGCTTTTGCCGCGTGCCGATTCTCCGTCAATTTTCAGCAGTAAATCTCCTGCCTTCAAACCGGCTTTTTGTGCCGGCATGCCTTCATAAGGTTCTGAAATCATCACATCTTCATCACGTTGCACAATCAATGCCCCAATTCCTCCATAAGTACCGGTGGTCATGAAGGTCAGGTCTTCCGTATCTTCTTCTGGTATATAAACAGTATATGGGTCGAGTGAGTTCAGACAACTGTTGATGGAGGTGGTCATCAATTTGTCATAGTTCAGCGTATCCACATACATGATGTCAAGAAGACGCAAAATATCGTTATATATTGACAGGTTCTTCTCTATGCGGCTGTGCTTTTGTTCCGATTGAGCAAAGACAACCCATGGCAATAAAATAAGGGTGGCTATGTAAATAATACGTTTCATTGTTGGTCTTTTTATGATTGTTTTATGTAAGGCACTGTTACTCCTGGGGGGAGAAACTGGCGTATATCTTTTCCGAAACTTACCAAATCCCGTACCACAGTCGAAGAGATAAAGGCATATTTGTCTTCTGTGAACAAAATCACGGTTTCTATGCCCGACAGCTTACGGTTGGCATCGGCAATGCTGCGTTCATATTCAAAATCGGCCACCGTACGCAGACCGCGCAATACAAAGTCTGCTCCTACCTGCTGGGCAAAGTCAATGGTCAGACAATTGTAAGGTTGAATCTTTACGCGGGGTTCTGAAACAAATGCCTGTTCTATCATGCTTTGGCGTTCTTCCACGCTAAACAGATTGCGTTTGGTTTGGTTGATACCGATGCCGATAACAATCTCGTCAAATATTTCCAATCCACGCATTACAATCGAGTAATGGCCTATGGTAAAAGGGTCGAATGAACCCGGAAATATGGCTCGTTTCATGCTTTTATGCTCTCTAAGTGGTTGATAACAGGATTGGCATACATTTCCAGCAACTTTCTATAAAGAAAGGCCTCGTCTTTTTTCGTCAGGTCGATTTTTGCCATCTGACCGGCAATGTATTGTTCAAAAACGGCTTTCTCTTCTGCGCTGTAATTATTGGCAAATCGTTGCACACCCAATAGCAAATCGTATGCAACAAGATTACCGCTATATAGTTCATAATTTTGATGTATGCGGCGGTCAATCTCTGATGCTATAGCGCTGAATTGGGCTGCTTTGTCTTTCTCACGCTGGCCTAATTCATCGAGAAAAGGATTGATGGAAGGCGCAAAGCGGAACATGACACGACCTTTGTAGCCGGTTATGCCCACTTGCATGTTTAGCAAATCATCGGCCGGACTCTTTTGATAATTCGGATTATCACGCTTCTGTTGGAATTCCTTGGCTTTCAAATAATCGCAGGGGTCATATTCATAGGATATGGATACCGGACAGATATTGAGTGGCTTCAATACTTCATTGGGCATACCTTTACCACTCATGGCCAGCATTTTCAGCAGACTTTCCTGTGTACGGTCATTGGAGTCCTTGCAACGGCCTTCTCGCTGTGCAATCCATACGGACTGATGTTTTTCTGTAATGTCTTGGCGGATATAGGCTGACAGACGCATGGAATTATGAAAGAGTTCGCGTGTGCCCCCGCCGCGTTTCACAATGAAACTTTTGTTCAAGCGTACAAAGTCTTCTATCCATGGATAAATCAGCAGATTGTCACCTATGCCGATTTCTACCGATTTCATTTTGTGTTCCAGGAAAATTTTGCACAAAAAGGATGAGTCCAACACAATGTCTCTGTGGTTGGTGATGAATAGGGCGGCATCATAGTCAGCAACAACCTCCAGATGATCACTCTGAATACCCTTGGTCAGTTGTTTTTCCAACTTTTGTAAATAAGGCAGGGCAATGGTGTATTGAAAATCCTCCGTATTGTTGATACGGCTTAATTTTGCGGCAAATTCATCGATGTCCACTTCTGGCATGATGTAGGCGATTACTTTCCTGAATTGCTCCGACTGGGCAATGCGTTGCAGGGCGGCACCAACCTCTTCGTTTCTGTAGGAACGAATCTCGTCAAAATTGTTTCTGTCCATAAATAATAAATATTCACGGCAAAGGTACATTTTTTCAGGAATATATCACTATCTGTTGGATAAAATAGGCTATCTTTGAGCCCACAAACGATTAAATATTCTATCATCATTAAAAACACATATTCTGAATTATGTACAAATTAGCGATTATTGGGGGTGGACCTGCCGGATACACGGCAGCAGAAAGGGCTGCCCATCACGGATTGACTTCGGTCATTTTTGAAAAGAAAACTCTCGGGGGCACCTGTTTGAACGAGGGATGTATTCCTACCAAGGCCTTGCTTTATGGGGCAAAAACATATACCAATGCTTTGAATGCTGCCAAATACGGAGTGAATGTGCCGGAGGCAACGTTCGACTATGCCAAAATGCACAGCCGCAAGACCAAAGTGGTGAGAAAATTGGTGGCAGGCATCAAAGCCAAACTCAATAATGAATTGATCACACTGGTTGCTGCTGAGGCATCTGTGGTGGCTTACGATAAGGATAAGGTGGTGATTCAAGCCAATGGTGAAACCTATGAGGCTGAAAATCTGTTGCTTTGCTGCGGCTCTGAAAACATTGTTCCCCCAATTCCTGGCGTTGATTCTCCTGCTGTTTGGAACAGCACAGATGCGCTCAATTGCAATCAGCTCCCGGCCTCAATGGCCATTGTGGGCGGTGGAGTTATCGGTATGGAGTTTGCCGCTCTTTTCTGCTCATTGGGTGTGAAGGTGAGTGTCATTGAAATGATGCCTGAAATCTTGGGTAATATGGATAGGGATACTTCCGCCATGTTGCGTGAAGATTATACCAAACGTGGCATTGATTTCTATTTGCAGGCACGTGTTACGGCTATCAACGGTAATACCGTTTGCTTTACTCATGAGGAACAGGAGAAGACCATCAAAGCAGAACACATTTTGGTCAGTGTAGGACGTAAGGCTTCCATACAAGGTTTGGAATGCTTGCCTTTGGAATATGCTAAGAAAGGTATTGCGGTGGATGAACATATGCGTACCAATTTGCCTAATGTATATGCCGCAGGTGATATCACTGGTTTTTCCATGTTGGCACATACGGCTGTGCGTGAAGCGGAGGTGGCTGTCCATCATTTGGCTGGTGTTCCCGATGCTATGTCTTATAATGCCATTCCAGGCGTGGTTTACACATGTCCTGAAGTAGCTGGTGTGGGACAGACCGAACTTTCTCTTCAACAAGCTGGTACAGCCTACGAGGTGGCTAAATTACCCATGACTTTCTCCGGCCGTTTTGTGGCTGAAAATGAAGGTGTCAATGGTTTGTGCAAAGTGATTTATGCTGCCGATACGCATAAGATTTTGGGTATCCACATGTTTGGCAATCCAGCTTCGGAAATTATCAACATGGCTGCTCTTGCCATCGAACAGGGACTCACAGTGGAACAATGGCGCAATGGGGTAGTAGGCCATCCAACGGTTAGTGAAATCATCAAGGAAACCCTTTGGACTGTCTAAAAAATCTTTATTAGAGAACTTTTCAAGTAGTTGTTGTCTTTTGACTAATACGTCAGGTATGTAAATATGATTATTATGAAAAGAATTATTTGTATTGGGGGGCTTCTTGTCCTTTCTGCTCATGTAATCCTTGCATCGTGTGGCGGTTCGTCGCAAAAGACATCATTCAAAGAGTCTATGGAGGAGACCACAGAATCCGTGAGTGTTAACGAACAGAATCAAGTGAATGCTTTTTTACAAGAGCTATATGATAAATACGTTTTCGGAAACGATGGGTTGGGTGATTTTGAAGAGTCTGTAGAACATTTCTCTCCCGAAATTCTTACCAAATTGCGTAATGAGTATGAATATGATGGTGATGGCTATGCAGTTTGGCTTTTCCGTACTGGGGCGCAGGATGATCCAGAAAATAAATCTGAGGTAACGTCTATATCGACAGAAGATGATGGTTGGTATACTGTCTTTTTCAACGATATGGGAATCAAAGGGAGTTGTCGCTTTCAAGCAAAATTAGTGGATGGGAAAGTGTTTGTTTCTGAATTTGAAAATGGATCTCTGAAATAGAAATCGTTCTCATTCTTATTTTTAGACTCAATCGTCTTGATATTCAATGGATTGAACAACAAACAAAACGGCAACCTTACATTTTGAGGCTGCCGTTTCGTTTATTTCAAAAACAAAGTCTTTTCAAAATCTATTTAGCTACAGGAAATGCAATAATTGTGCTGCTTTTAGGTGCGGCAGTAAATGGCTGCTGGTTATCTACATTTCCTCCATTCAAAATATCTACGCCAACAGTATGATATTTGTTTAAAATCTCACTATAGTTTGTCCAAGGTATTTCTTTGGGTTCGTCGCTGGCATTGATATATACTAAAATAGCTTTGTCGTCGGAATAGCGGAAATAGGCATAAGTGTTGTCTCTTGTCAGGAAGTGCAAGGTCTTTCCTGTGTGCAAGGTAGGCTCACTTTTGCGCCAATTGAAGAGCTTTTTGTAATGTTCAAATACTTCTGTTTGCAACTCGTTCCGCTGGCTGGCGTCAAACAGGTTAACCGAATCATTGGCCCAACCACCAGGGAAATCAACGCGTAAACCGCCGTGTCCTTGTGATTGGTCTTTGGATACGAACATCAATTCTTCGCCATAGAATATTTGAGGAATTCCTCGCAGGGTAGCTACCATTGTAGCGGCTATTTTTACTTTATCTTTGTCTTTTCCTACTATGTCGGCAATGCGTTCCATATCATGGTTACCGGAAAAGATAAGGATGTTGTTGATGTTTGGGTATAGATAGTCGTTGCTGATGGAAGTGTAGATGCGTGCCATACCTTCATTCCAGCCACGTCCGTCTTCGTTCAATCCCATGCAAATGGCTTCTTGGGTAGGAAAGTCCATCACAGAAGGAAGATGACTGTTGTATTGGTCCGAGTTGTTGGCATTCGCTTGCCAGTAGGCTACCTGTGAAGCAGGTCTTGTCCAGCATTCGCCCACAATGTTGATATGTGGATATTCGTCGATAATGGCCTTGGTCCATTCTGACATGGGCTCTTTTTCGTTGTATGGATAGGTGTCAACCCGCAATCCGTCAAGACCGGCATATTCAATCCACCAGATGGCCCATTGTTTGAAATAGTGCAGCAGTTCTGGGTTGTCCAGATTCATGTCAGGCATGCTGTGGTCAAACCAACCGCTTTCTTGAAGATTCAAGTCGTATTCCGATGCATTGATGTCCATATTGGTAGAGAATACATTGTTGGTGCGGGTGAATTCGCTGAATTGATGAATCCAATCGTTATAAGGAAGGTCTTTCATCCACCAATGCGCCATTCCGCAGTGGTTGGTCACAATGTCCATAATAACTTTCAGACCACGTTTGTGGGCTTCGTCCACCATGGTTTTGTACAGCTCATTACTTCCATATCGTGGGTCAATCTGATAATAGTCGGCACAGGCATAGCCGTGATAGGAAGCACCAGGTTCATTGTCAAGCAGTAACGGAGTAGACCAGATAGTGGTTGCTCCCAACTCCTTGATATAATCCAAATGATTGATAATGCCTTGTATGTCACCGCCATGACGTCCGAAAAACGCATCACGATTGACTGTTTCTGCGGTGTTCTTATGGCTGTCATTGCTGGTATCACCATTGGCAAAACGGTCGGGCATAATAAGATAAATGACATCAGCGGAAGTGAAACTCTTTCGGTTGGCAGAGTTGGCAGAACGCTCATTGATGGTATAGCTGTATTTCACCTTTTTCTTGCCTTTTTGAAGGATAAAGGTATAGGTACCAGCTTTTTCAATGTCAATATCAGCAAAAAGATAATTGGGACTTTCTGCATTTTTGGTCGATTTGACGGTGATGCCCGGTTCTTTGACGGTGAGTGTGGCGTCTTTCAGGTCTTCGCCATAAAACATAATTCGAAGCGGAATGTTCATATTTGTCCACCAGGAAAGAGGTTCTACGCGGGTAATCTTAGGGGCGCTAAATGCAAATTGGCAGCATAGTAGAGCGATAAGTGTGAAATGGAGTTTATTGAATTTCATTGTTTTTGATTTATTAAACCGGTCATTATGCGAATACACGATAATGACCGGCTGGTTAACATATAATTTATGGCTTAAGGTTTGACTTTCTCTAATTCTTCATAAAATGCAACGATGGTTTTAATGCCATTGAAAAACATTTCAATAGGGTAGTTTTCATTGGGCGAGTGGATGGCGTCTGATTCAAGACCGAATCCCATCAGGATGGATTTCACTCCCAATACTTTTTCAAAAATGGCAATGACACCAATACTTCCGCCTCGTCTTACTGGTAGTGGACGTTTTCCGAAGGTACGTGTGTAGGCGGCTTCTGCGGCTTTATAGGCAGGTAGTGTGATAGGACATACATAACTTTCGGCACCATGGAGTGGATAGATGTTCACATTCACATAGCTTGGGGCGATGCTTTTCACGTATTCCACCATAAGAGAAGCAATTTTTTCGTAGGTTTGATGAGGTACGAGGCGGGTCGACAATTTTGCATAGGCAACGGATGGGAGTACCGTCTTGGCTCCTTCTCCAGTATAACCGCCCCAAATGCCGCACACATCAAAACTAGGACGGATACCAGTACGTTCTATGGTGGAGTAACCGATTTCACCATGTGTTTCCTTGATGCCTATGTTTTCTTTATAGGTCTTTTCATCAAAAGGTATTTGTTGGATGAGTTTTCTTTCCTCGGCCGACACTTCTTCAACATCGTCATAAAAATGCGGTACGAGCACTCTGCCGTTATTGTCTTGAAGTTGGGCAATTATTTTGCATAATTCATTGATGGGATTGGCTACAGCACCACCGAATATGCCTGAGTGGAGATCTCTGTTTGCAGCGGAAACTTCCAGTTGCCAATAGGCTAGTCCGCGTAACCCGGTAGTAATACTTGGCATGTCAGCTGCAAGCATACTGGTATCGGATACCAATATGTTGTCACATTTCAACAGGTCTTTGTGTGTCTGGCAGAAAGCTTCCAGACTTGGTGAACCGATTTCTTCCTCACCTTCCAATAGAAATTTGATGTTACAGCTTAATTGTTGGGTACTGTTCAGATAGCAGAATGCAATATAATGCATGAACGATTGCCCCTTGTCATCATCTGCTCCACGTCCTTTGATATATCCATCGATGATTTGTGGTTGGAATGGTTCCGTTTCCCATAATTCCATTGGTTCGGGTGGCATTACGTCGTAATGTCCGTAAATCATGATGGTTGGCAATGTCGTGTCAATGAGTTTTTCAGCATACACGACGGGGTTTCCAGCTGTTTCCATAACCTCGGCTTTGTCAACTCCTGCTTCCATCAATAACTCTTTCCATCTGTTGGCACATTGGAGCATGTCGTTCTTATGGTCTTTTTTTGCACTGATACTTGGAATGCGCAGTAGGCTGAATAGTTTGTCGAATATTTGTTCTTGATTTTTTTTGATGTAGTCGGAAATGTTTTCTTTCATAATGTATGATTTGATTAGGGTTAGTTTTGTCGTATGATTGACCAAAGTAACGTATAAAATGCAGAATTTGCAAGTTTTTACATTCTCTTTTAACAAAACTTGCGTATTTGATAGGGTGATAGATAATTTTTTTGTGTGTAGCCTGTTGGTTTTAGGTAGGTGATACAAGAAAAAATGATGCTGCTAAAATGGGTGAAATTGAATGAGAAGCTAAAAAACTCTGAAAAATCTGCGTAAACATTGTTGCAATGCGGCAAATGCTCTATCTTTGCAAAAATTATTTCCTAAATCCAATTGTATAAGAATTGAACTAATTGTCTTAAAACAATTTTTGTTAATAGAAATAAGAAATGAAGAGATTTCCAGTAGTGGTGTGGACCTTTTTCCTGATGTTGGCAGTGTTGCCGTCTTGTACCACCCAAAAAAAATTGTCCTATTTTTCTAAGGTTACTGCAGCAAGCGCTGATTCCATTAATAAACACTTTAATCAAATGCATGAAGCCCGCATTGTGGCAGGTGATATGTTGATTATTACTGTAAGCGGTCTGGATCCTTTGGCGGTCGCACCTTTCAACCAACCCGTGATTTCCTATTCTGCACCAGGTAGTGATGACATTTACAATACCCCGTCTCTGCAATCTTATTTGGTAGATATTAATGGTAATATTACTTTTCCCGTTCTGGGAGAAATTAAATTGGCCGGAAAGACAAAATCGGAGGCAATTAATTACCTAAAGGAAAGACTGGAGCCTTTCTTGAAAGATCCTATTATTACAATTAAATTTCTGAATTATAAAATTACAGTAATAGGTGAGGTGGCCCGTCCTGGACAATATACCATCAATAATGAACGTGTTACAGTTTTGGATGCGTTGGGTTTGGCGGGTGATATGACGCCTTACGGTAAACGTAATACTGTTCTGATTACGCGTGAGAACAATGGAAAGTTGGAATTTGCACGTCTGAACCTGAACTCTGATGAGTTGTTTACTTCACCCTATTATTTTCTGCAGCAGAATGATGTGGTTTATGTTGAACCGAACAGTGTGAGAGCCATTTCATCTCAAAACATTAGCTTATATCTTTCTATGATTACAACTTTAGGTTCATTAGCTACCGTCATTCTTACAATATTTAGAAACTAAACTTGTTATGGAACAGTTGAATAATAATACTATAAAGCAGAATCAAGAGGACGTAATTGATTTAAGAAAACTTGTATTTAAATACCTGCGCAAATGGTATTGGTTTGTCTTGTCTGTGGTGTTGTGCTGCGCATTGGGCGTATTCTATATATTACGGCAAAATCCATCGTTCCAGGTTGCATCTACAGTAATGATTCGTACGGATGAACCTGATTTGGGCTCTATTCCTGGCATTGATATGCTTCAGAATCTTGGCTTGAGCACTGGCTCTCGCGTGGTGGAATCGGAATTGTATATCATTAATTCACAGACTTTGATGCGTCAGGTGATTCAAACTTTGGATATACAAACAGATTATTATAAAAAGGATGGTTTGCGATATACGGAACAATATCCATCATCTGATGTTCGGGTACAGTTCCCGGTTCTTTTCACGGATACGATGAAAAAAGCGTTGCGTTTTACTTTAATACGCCGTGCTGATGATTATAAGATTAAAATGGAGTATGGTAGCTCCCATTCTGATTTTGAGGAAACCTATATAGTGGAAGATTTGCGTTCACCTATACAGACTCCGTTTGGTGTGTTTTCATTCGATGAAAGAAAAAAACTGGAACCGGGCGACCGTATGAAAATCAATACTTTGCCTATGCTGAACAAGATTGAAGCATATAGAAAGGATATTAAGGCTACACAGGTAAAGAAGGAATCAAATGTATTGACCGTGTCAACAACAACTACTACACCGAGAAAGGCGATTGATATGATCAATAAACTGGTGGAGCTCTATAATCTCGATGCGGTGATTGATAAGAATATTATGGCCAGCAATACGGCTAGATTTGTCGATGAGCGTTTACAGTTGATAACAAAGGAGTTGTCAGATGTGGAGGAGGATGTGGAACGATATAAAAAGGAGAATCAGCTTACAGATATCTCTTCGGAAGCACGTCTGTTTTTGGAAACATCCAGTGAATATCAGAAAAAGGCTGCCGAACTGGAGACCCAGTTGAATTTGATTCAATATATTCAGGATTATGTAACGGATGAAAAGAATAAATATGGATTGATTCCTGCCAATTTGGGAGTTACAGATGCCGCTTTGGTAAAGTTGATTGAGGAGTATAATACGGCTTTGTTGGAACGTATGAAGTTGTTGCGTACGACCAATGAGCAAAACCCGGTGATTACGCAAATGGAAGACCAGTTGGTGACAGTACGTGCCAATATTGTTTCCAGTATCAATAGCTTAAAGGATGGCATCAACATTGCACGCCAGGATGTAGCTTTGAAAGACAACCAGTTTATGTCACGTATCAAGTCAGTTCCTACACAAGAACGTCAGTATATAGAAATTAAACGTCAACAGCAGATTAAGGAAACATTATATCTGTTCCTTTTTCAAAAACGGGAAGAAACGGCTCTTACATTGGCAAGCACGGTGCAACCGGCAAAGATTATAGATAAGGCAGACTACTTGCCAGATCCTGTTGCTCCACGAAAAATGGTTATACTTTTCCTATGTGTCATTCTGGGAATGTGTATTCCTGTTGTGTGGATTTTTGTGTATGAATTTTTCCATGATTATGTAGAGGATACCAAAGAGTTTAAAAGCAAAATTGAGGCTCCATTTGCTGGGCAGATTGCCAATTCAACTAGCAAAGAGCCTATAGTAGTCAGAGCTGGCAATGTATCTCCAGAAGCTGAACTATTCAGGCTTGTAAGAACTAATTTGCATTTTATGTTGCCTTCCAGGAGTACGAATCCATGTGTTTTGATTACCTCTACAATTAATGGCGAAGGTAAGACTTTTATAGCTCTAAATTTGGCCATGTCTGTGGCTTTGACTGGTAAAAAGGTGGTTGTTATAGGTTTGGATATTCGTAAACCGCAACTGGCAAATTATCTGCACTTGAAGAATAAAGGACGCCTTACTGAATTTTTGGCGGATGACACAATAGAATTGAATGATATTATTGTTCCGTCTGGAATATCTGCTAACTTAGACGTAATTCCTGCTGGACCAATTCCACCGAATCCAAGCGAATTGTTGTTGTCGGAGAGATTGGATAATCTGTTTGAACAACTTAAAAAACAATATGATTATATTATAATTGACTCAGCACCAATTGGATTGGTATCAGATACATTTGTGTTGAATAAATTTGTGGATGCTACATTGTATGTATCGAGGGCTAAATATACGCCAAGAGATTGTGTTGATTTTATCAATGATTTATATCAAAAGAAACGTCTCAACAATATGTCCTGTGTATTGAATGGGGCAGAAACAAAGGTTTCTTCTTATGGTTATGGATATGGCTACGGACATAATATAAAGAAATAATAGATAATTTGTATAGAGCTAGAGGCGGATAAGGTTATTTGTGACTTTATTCGCTTTCTTTTTGGTAGTTATCAAAAATGCTGTATCTTTGCAACCGATTTGTGGAAAGATTTGGACTGCTTGCAACCACAGAAAAAAATGCTAAAACTGCAATTCTACTTTCTGTCTTTATTCAAGTCCCTTGATTTCCCGTTTTATTGTTTCACATTAATAGTTTAAACAAAGATGGGTTATTTATTTACATCCGAATCCGTTTCGGAAGGGCATCCTGATAAGGTTGCCGATCAGATTTCTGATGCCATATTGGATAATTTCCTGGCTCAGGATTTAAATTCAAAAGTAGCATGTGAGACCTTGGTTACTACCGGACAAGTTGTATTGGCCGGTGAGGTAAAAACAAGTGCTTATGTTGACGTGCAATCTGTTGCGCGTCAAGTGATAAACCGTATTGGATATACCAAAGGCGAATATATGTTTGATGGTAATTCATGCGGCATTTTTTCTGCTATTCATGAACAGTCTCAGGATATTAATCGCGGTGTGGAACGTAAAGATCCTATGGAGCAAGGTGCCGGCGACCAGGGTATGATGTTTGGATATGCTTGTAATGAAACCAAAAATCTTATGCCTGTATCGTTGGATTTGGCACATGCACTTGTTGCGGAATTGGCCGCTATTCGTAGAGAAGGTAAGGAAATGACTTATTTGCGTCCTGATTCCAAGTCGCAGGTTACCATAGAATATGACGATGAAAACAAACCTCTTCGTGTAACTACTATTGTTGTTTCTACGCAACACGATGATTTTATTGCGCCTGATGACAACAAATCACAGGCCCAGGCTGATGAGGAAATGTTGAAAATCATATACAACGATGTAAAGAATATTCTGATTCCCAGAGTGTTGGCAAAAGATGAAAACTTCAGAAAACTGTTTAATCCGGATTATACTCTTTATGTCAATCCTACTGGTAAGTTTGTGATTGGTGGCCCTCATGGTGACACGGGCTTGACAGGCAGAAAGATTATTGTAGATACTTATGGTGGTAAAGGCGCACATGGTGGAGGAGCATTTTCCGGTAAGGACCCTTCAAAGGTGGACCGTTCAGCGGCCTATGCGGCTCGTCATATTGCAAAAAATCTAGTGGCTGCCGGTGTAGCTGATGAAGTATTGGTACAAGTGGCTTATGCGATTGGCGTGGCACGCCCGATGAACTTGTATGTCAATACCTATGGCACATCAAAGGTGGATATCTCTGATGGGGAAATAGCCAATAAGATGTTGGAGGTGTTTGATATGCGTCCCAAGGCAATAGAAGAACGTTTGAAATTACGCCATCCGATTTATGAAGAAACAGCTTCCTATGGACATGTAGGACGTGTACCGGAAATAGTTACAAAACATTTCGTGGATGGTAATGGAAACGCATTCGAGCAGACAGTTGAGCTGTTTACGTGGGAAAAAACGGATTATGTGGACCAAATACGTGCTGCATTGAACATGAGATAACGGTGAAAACAGAATAAATATGGAGAGAGGCGGGATTTCCTGCCTCTCTCTGTTGTATATACGATGTTTTTTTTGTTATTTTGTGGTAGTATTAAAGATAACTAAATATGTGGGGGGTAATTATTAATCCACAATCAGGGAAAAAAGCTCTAAGGGCACAGCGAAAATATTTGTTTAAAAAATTGAGGGAAAATGCAATCCCGTTTGTTTATGAGGTTACGGCTTATGCGGGACACGCTATAGAAATAGCTCATCGTTTGGTGGATAAAGGAATACGTAATTTGCTGATATTGGGAGGTGACGGAACTGTAAGTGAAGTAATTAACGGCATCTTCTCCTGTTCTGTAGATACAAGTGAGATAAGAATAGCTATTGTACCGAGGGGTACGGGGAACGATTGGGCAAGATATTGGGGACTGAACCGTAAATATAAGGAGGCAATAGATGTGTTCCTCCACGGAAAGGAACAAATGATTGATATTGGCAAAGTAAGCTATACGAGAAATGATGTAGTGCATGCAAGATACTTTATCAATTCAGTGGGATTTGGGTTGGATTGTAGGGTAGTGCAATTGGCTCATATTTTAAAATATTATTTGGGAAGTCATGCTTTGCTTTATTTCTTTGCTTTGTTGAAATCGGTTTTTACCTATAAGCCGCAAAGGATAAAGGTTGTTGCTTCGGATATTACCTATGCGGGTAAAATATTGACAATGAATATTGGCAACGGATGCTTTAGTGGTGGGGGTATAAGGCAGAATCCCGATGCGAATCCCACAGATGGAGTTTTCCATGCCATGTTTGTCAAGAAAGTAACGTTGAGAGATATCATACAGGCTATTCCGCGTCTGTTTGACGGCCGTCTGGCTGATTTGCCGTTCATGCAGAATCTTTCTGGTAAAGAATTCCATTTGGGAACCATACGTTATTTGCCTTTTGAGGCGGATGGTATTATAATTGATGCCTGTGGACCTTATGACGTGAGCATTTGCCCCAATGCATTACGTATGATTATTCCTTGATGTTTTTATGTGAATGGCAAGTGCCTTTATGAAATAGCAGTAATTGTTCGATGGTTCTTGTCAGATTTTCCCTTGCTATGGGGTGTTCCATGGCTTCTCTTAGTGAAATGGGACCAGCCTGAATGGGGAATATACCATCAAAGCCACTGTGTAAGTCAGAAAGGGTATCGGTAATACTGCCAACGAGTGCTATGGTTGGAATGGCATAGTTGTGCGTTCGCTTTAATATTCCTTGTGGTGCTTTTCCCATTAGTGTCTGCCTGTCAATTTTTCCTTCCCCGGTTATGACCAAATCAGCATTTACAATCTGTTTGTCAAAGTCAACCGAATGGAGAATATAGTCGATACCTGAAACAGTTTTCGCATCCATGAGGGCAATAAATGCTCCAGCCAATCCACCTGCAGCACCACTACCTTTGACCGTAGATAAATCGATGTTGGTATGTTGGAATAGTATGGCACACCAATGACGCATGTTCTTCTCAAGTTCTTCTAATGAATCTTTGTTCGCTCCTTTTTGAGGGGCATATACATAGGTGGCGCCATTGTCTCCTATAAAAGGATTGTCCACATCACACGCTATTGTAAAGGTGCATTGGGCCAATTCTGGTATTCTTTGAGTGGTGTCAATATGGGCAATGTGACCAAGTGCCTGACCACCTTGTTGAAGAATGGGGTTGCCGTTGGAGTCATAAAACCGATAGCCTAATGCCATAAGCATACCAAGTCCCCCGTCGTTGGTGGCACTACCTCCCAGACCGATAACAATATGTCGACAGCCTTTGGCTATCGCATCTTTAATAAGTTCACCGGTTCCATAGGTAGATGTGATAAGCGGATTGCGCTTCTCCTCTCTGAGCAAAGGCAGACCGCTTGCTTGTGCACTTTCAATAATGGCAGTTTGCTTGTCGATAATGGCATATTCCGCAGCTATGGTGCGCATAAGCGGATCATGTACTACCGTTTCTATTGTATGACCGTTTTTGTTGTCTATGACTGCTTGACAAAATCCTTCGCCTCCGTCAGCAATACTGATACATGCAATCTCACAATGTGGATAGACTTTTCGTATGCCGGCTGCAATGCTTTCGGCTACCTCTTTTGAGGAGAGGCAACCTTTAAAGCTATCAGCAGCTATGACGATTTTGTTCATCGAAGTGCTGACATTCGGTTTAATAAATGAACGGAATCATGCGTTTGACGTGTCGTTGGGTAAAGGCTTCACCAAACATTTCTGCATATTTTTTGTTGATGGAATTGGCACGTGGAGCAAGATTGGCAAATGTCCATACGGCAAATACGGCACCACTCCATGACCAGGTAAGTATGGCAAAACCAATCCATTCCACAAGTTCGCCAAAATAATTGGCAGATGAAACGTATTCAAACATACCTCCTGTGGGCATATAGTGTTTCGTGTCGCCTGGCTTGCGCAAAGCTCTGATGCGGCGGTCAGAATCAATGTTGATATACATGCCGACGAAAAAGATGATGGTTCCACAAATAAATTGGGGAGTATATATCCAATCGGCATCATACATGCCATTGGGGGAAAAATAGAAAAGCCATCCGCCTTGCATCAAGGCATTGAGAATATTGAAGAATACCCCCATGAACATGACACTCAAAGGCATTCTGCTATTGCCCTTCATGAGAAAAGGAAAGATGAATGAGCGCTGGAAATAGTGGGCTTCAAAAATAATGAGGCATAGCAATGTGGCTAATGTCTTGTGGTCGGTAGGTGCAAATGCCCATAATATAAGCATGGTAAGAAATACGGGTGATTCCATAATGCACCAGGCAACTTTATTCGAGATGGCAAGTCCCCATTTTTTGCTGGTAAAGAGACCATAACCGGCTTTTACAAAAAACAACGCAATAAAAACGACTACGGCTATGCAGGCCATTACTAAAAGAAATATGTAAAAAGGGCTCATATAAGCAAAATTTTGTGGTTTGATTTGTTGTAAATGGTGTTAGATTATTATTTTTCCCACCCGTCGAAGATTTCTTCTCCGTAGTAGTCGTTTTCATTTTTGTCGTGTAGCGGATACCATACTTGTGCAAAAAACGGATTCCCTTTGGCAATTTCGCCATAATGCCATGGGGTAGGGAGGCACTCAGGACACCAGTGTCCGCCTAACAGGATGAGTGCGGGCGAAGCCTTGAATGTATGGCCGAACTGGCATTGCCATTCCAATGGGGTGTGCAAGTCTCCTTTTGTCATTTCGGTAGACAAACATTTTCCACCTCTAAATTCAGCAGCCTTCTGCATGTCTGACAGTTCCCATTCGCTTTCGGGTTTGTTTTCATCATATCCGTGATTAAGGATAATAGGAGTTTCCGACGGACGGGATGTGTCGAAGTGTTTCCAATCGGGAATCTGTTCCCATTTCTCCTTGCTGCCGTAAAATGCCGAAATACGTTTTTTGTCGTTATTCTTAATCCAATCCTGCGTGCCAAGACCTTTCTTGAATGCCATGTTACGCATAGCCAGTTTGATGATGGGAGCAGGAACAATTTTTGCTAATGAATAGAACCAGGGTAATTTTTTTGACATTTGCTCAAAATAGATGTCAACTGGAATATTTGCCCTGAAATGAAGGAAATTCTCCAATTTATCGGAATCTACATACCATTGGCCATGGAAATTGCGTGTAACAAACCATTTTGTTTCAAAAATCTTCTCAGGGGGAGGACAAGATATGGCTTTGAGCAATTTTTGTTCAAATTCATAATTGGTTAGGCGGTATTCTTTTCCACTGCCAATATTATAGAAATGGTTCCAGAATTGTTGGGGTAAATCAAATAGGCAAAGATTGGCAAGAAGCCTTCCCGAATCTTCTACAGTGGCCCATTCCAGTACTCCTCTAATGGGGACATGAAACATGATGGGATCGTAATTTTTTAGAATGTCCGGATATAGAATTCCTGATTGGCGCAGACATACCCAATTCTTTATGCCCGATTCCACAATGATACGCTCGGCTATGGTTTTTGATATGGCATAATGGTCATATACACTGATGCAAATGGGATCACCGGTGCGTCCCCAATGAATAGGTTCATTTCTGTCACTGGTTTGGGCTACAGAGCCGATATATGCAACCTTGATATCATCTGCATTGGGTTGTGCCAGAACAGCTTTAGCTATATTTTCTGCAGCCGTTATATTGACTTTTCTTGTTTTTGTGGGAAAATAGTCGGCTGCAGGCGATACCATACCGCCAACATGTAAAACATAGTCAGCTCCCGTTACACCCCGAAGTACATCGTTATATACAGTGAGGTCTCCCCAGATGATGTTGAGCTTATCAGCATATTCAGCCAATTTTTTCTTGTTGGTTTTGCTGGGTCTGGCCAAGATGCTGATATTGATTTTGTCTGTATGTTTCAATAATTCTTGTAGACCGGCCCAACCCATTGTACCGGTTGCACCTGTTAAGAATACATTTCTTTTTTTCATTGTTGTTTTACTCAATACAAACGGCAAAGTTACGAAATAATATTGAGACCTAAAGCATTTGTGAGAAAATTGAAAAAAGTTGAGGCTTTTACAACAGTTTGCTGTGGACAGAGGCCTTTAGCTATTGACAATTCCCATCTGGATTTGCTATGTACTCAGACAGATTGATAAACTGTGTACCATCGGCTTTCAGACGTTCAATTATCTTTTCAAATTCCTTCCATCGGGCATCATCCCAGCTGTTAGGGTGACCTTGCAGATAGAAAGTGTTGCAGTTGCGCCAGCGGCCAAGGTAATTGATGAGAAACTTATTGTAAACAGGATTGTGGAACGGATATTCCATCTCAAGGGTTTCGTGTATCCGCAGTCCTTTGTAGTGGTTGAGAACGGGTAGGGTCTGATGTCCTAAAACAAGCTGGATATTAGGTATTGTTGCGAGTGCACTATCTGTAAATTCGTTGCAATTTGTCCAGTGAGGTCCCCATGCATGGAGTGTGATGCCGGTTTTGGCAATGCAGAGCGAATCCGTTAGGTGGAGAGCTTGTTGCTGACTGGCAAAGTCTTGTTCAAATTCACCTGGTTCCTCTAATCCTGTTCGGTTGTGAAAGCCATGGTTCCAGAATTCAATGCCATCAATGGAGTCGGTTTGTTGGAGCCATCTGAAAAAGTCGGTACGATTTGATTGGAGTGAATATCCGATAATGCCGAGATTGGCTTTCAGATGGTTTGTTTTCAGGTAATCTATCAAACGATTCCATCTGGGAGGTACTGCATGGTTCCCTTCTCCATAATGTACGTCATCGAGTTTTAACATGACACGTTTGGGTGTGAGTTGGCGGAGACCGGCAACTTCAGGAAGAAATACAATTTCGGCTGTACCATGCCGTAACAGCATAGCCTCGTTGCTGAATGGAACAGCGGAGGCAGTATCGCCCGAGTCGATGGCACGGGCAGCAAGGTTGATGTCTATCAAATAGTCTATGCCTAAAGGCCGCTTTAAATAAGGATAGTGCCCGACATAAAGTTTGTCGACTCCTTTTTCTGCCATGATTTCAATCATGCGTCCACAACTCTCGATGAGTGTGACAAAAGGAATCTGAGGTTGTAATTGCATCCATAGTTGTCCTGAGCCGAAGGCATCGCCTGTAAAGGCCATGTGGTTGGCATAATCAATCAGAGTGATGGAGCCGGGGGTATGTCCGGGTGTGTGAATTACTTCCAAGGTGCGTCCGCCCAACTCAAATCGGTCTCCCTCTACTATTGGCAAGACGCGTCCGTTGTATTCCTTGAGTTGTGGGGTCGAGAGAACCGTATCACCAGGATGCATGTAAAATTCAGGGAAAAAACGGATGTTGCCTATATGGTCTGGATGACCGTGCGTTGCTACCACATGGAATGGCTTTTGGGTAAGTTTAGCCACAATCTTGTCAAGGTCGGCAATGGAGGTCCCTGTGTCGATAAGTAATGCGGCACTATCTCCCTCCACGAGATAAAGGGTTGTTTTGTCAGACGTTTCGAGTACGGTGACACCGCCTTCAATTTCTGTAGCAGTGATGTCTTTGTTACTGAATATGGGCTGGGTCGCATGGGCAACCACACTTGCTATACATAGCAAGATAATGATTTTGATTTTATGGGACATAGAAAAATAGCTATTGTGCAGATGTATGGCAAAAATAGCAAAAAACAAGCGTATCGCCAAACATGAGAGGCGGCTTTTGATATGAAAGTACTGGAGGATTTCCTTGAGCCTGCTTCCTGTTTGAAACGAATCGGAAAGTGTGTTTTTTATCAAGATGCATTTGGTGTTTTTGTGCGTAGTATTATCTGTAACTTTGTACCCTTATCTTCTTTGTGTTCTCACATTTTTTCTTATATTTGCGCACGTTTGTTTAACCCAATAATTAATATCTATGTTTAAAAGTCATCCTAAAGGGCTATTGGCGGCAGCCCTCAGTAATATGGGCGAAAGATTTGGCTACTATATTATGAATGCCGTTCTCGTACTTTTCCTTTGTTCTAAATTTGGATTGAGTGATACGACAGCTGGAACAATCTATTCCATTTTTTATGCGGGTATTTATGTGCTTAGTTTGGTGGGTGGTGCAATTGCAGACAGGACACAAAACTATAAAGGAACTATTACAACGGGTCTGATTATTATGGCTTTGGGCTACATCATTCTTGCTGTGCCCATTTTAGCTACAAGTGACAATACGACATGGTTGCTTTCTCTTACTTGTCTTGCCTTGTTCTTCATTGCATTCGGCAATGGCTTGTTCAAAGGCAATCTTCAGGCTATTGTTGGTCAGATGTATGATAATTTTGAAGCTGAGGCTGCAAAAAAAGGAGAGGCAGAGCTCCAATTGGCAAAAAGTAAACGTGATTCAGGATTCCAGATTTTCTACGTATTCATTAATGTTGGTGGGTTGATTGCTCCTTTCGTTGCACCTCTTCTGCGTGAATGGTGGCTTAAGGTCAATGGATTTGTATATGATGCTGCACTTCCTGCTCTTTGCCACCAGTTCCTGGGTAAGGGTGACGCCATGGCAGCAAGTGATATGCAAAACCTGCAAATCTTGATGGAAAAGGCTGGTGGTAATATTACCGATATGGCCGTATCTTGCTCACAATATCTGCAGATTTTTAATGAAGGTGTACACTATTCATTCATTGCGTCTGTAGTGGCAATGCTTATTTCTTTGGTTATTTTCTTGAGCTATAAAAAGAAATTCCCGACTCCGACAAAGAAAGAAGTGCTGGAGCAAGTGAAATATACGGCTGAAGAAAAGGCTGCTATGGCTACTGAAATCAAACAAAGAATGTTTGCTCTTTTTGCAGTGTTGGGTATTGCTATTTTCTTCTGGTTCTCGTTCCACCAAAATGGTATGTCACTTTCTTATTTCGCACGCGACTTTGTTGATTCATCCAGTATAGCACCTGAAATATGGCAGGCCATCAATCCTTTCTTTGTAATTACGCTCACGCCTATCATCATGTGGCTCTTTACAACATTGGCTAAAAGTGGGAAAGTAATATCAACTCCTCGCAAGATTGGTATCGGTATGGGTATTGCCGGTTTGGCTTATTTGTTCTTGGCCTTGTTCAGCTATATCAAAGGTTATCCTTCCGCTGAAACATTTAGAGCTCTTCCAGTAGAAGAAGTTGCTATGCTTAAATCCGGTCCATGGGTATTGATTGTTCTTTATTTCTTCTTGACGGTTGCCGAACTTTTTATCTCTCCTCTTGGATTGTCTTTCGTATCAAAGGTGGCACCGAAACACCTGCAAGGATTCTGTCAGGGATTATGGTTAGGAGCAACTGCAGTAGGCAATGTGCTTTTGTGGATAGGCCCGCTTATGTATAATAAATGGCCTATCTGGCAATGTTGGTCTGTATTCCTGATTGTATGTCTCATTTCAATGGGTGTTATGTTTGGAATGGTAAAATGGCTAGAAAGAGTAACGAAGTAAAATAGGTTCGTCATTATAAGATAAGGGATTGACCACAAGGTCAATCCCTTTCTTTTGCCAGAACTTCGTACCCCTAATGCGGAGGCTGGGAGGGTTGCTTCATGCGTAAGGTTCAAACAATTTTCTGTACATCTCAGCTTTTTTTTCTAGCTGGAGAGGGTAGGCTCGTGAGCTGGATGGCATCCTGTAAAATTGTAATGTTTTCTGTTGGTAGTTTACAGTACAGGATTCGCCCATTTTAGGCATTTTGCATGCAAATAGTTCACATAGTACCTCGGCTGATTTCTGACCGGTACTGACAATGGTATGACAGTGGGGTAATTGATTGAGTAAGGAAGCAATGTCTGTAGGTTCTACAATTTCCAAGTCCTTGTCCGAGGCTGTGCCCATAGTGCGATATACAGCTTGTGCTGTGTCAAAGAGAGCAATGCCTTTTTCTGTACAAAACTGTTCCACTTTTTCTTTGTCAAAACGTTTCTCTGCTTTAACGATAAAATGTTCTTTGTCCTGATAAAATATCAACCCCATAATACGCCACATGTCATTTTGAAAGTTCGGATAGAAAAATTCCATCGACCATCGTTTTTGTGATGGTGGAAAGCTGCCCAGCATCAATATGCTGGCTTGTGGTGGCAGAAAAGGCTTCAGTGGATGTTTTTCAATTTGTGTTCTGTCCATTTGCATATGTAACTTAAAGCAACGGGGTCGCTCTCGATAAGTGAGCGACCCCGTTTGGCATATTGTTAGAGGAAGGAATCACTATCCTCCAAAGTTGTCAAACATCAAGTTTTCTTTTGGTACGCCGAGGCTGTCAAGCATGTTTTCAACAGCTTTACTCATTGGACCTGGACCGCACATGTAGTATTCGATATCTTCAGGTGCTTCGTGGTCTTTCAGGTAGGTTTCATACATTACATTGTGAACGAAACCGGCTGTATATTTCACACCTGCTGCATCTGCTGCAGGGTCAGGACGGTCAAGCGCCAAGTGGAAATGGAAATTCGGGAATTCCTTTTCCAATTCGAGGAAGTCTTGCAGGTAGAACACTTCGTTCAAGGCACGTGCACCATAGAAATAATGCATTTCGCGGTCGGTAGTATGGAGTGTTTTGGTCATGTGCATGATTTGTGCACGCAACGGAGCCATACCGGCACCACCACCTATCCAAATCATTTCGTTCTTGGTATTGAAAATCGGGTGGAAGTCTCCGTAAGGACCACTCATGATTACTTTGTCGCCAGGTTTCAATGTAAAAATATAAGAAGAGGCAATACCTGGCATTACGTCCATAAAGCCACCACCTTGTTCTTTGGGTTTGAATGGTGGGGTTGCAATACGTACCGTCAACATGATACGGTCACCTTCGGCTGGATAGTTGGCCATAGAATATGCACGGATGGTCGGTTCCGTATTTTGGCATTTCAGATTAAACAGACCGAATTTCTCCCATGCAGGCAGATATTCGTCGCCGATAAGGCTTTTGTCAATATCTTTGTTGTAATCCATGCTGTAGGTAGGAATCTTGATTTGTGCATAAGAGCCGGGAATGAAGTCCATGTGTTCGCCTTTTGGCAATGCCACAATGAATTCCTTGATAAAGGTTGCCACGTTCTTGTTGCTGATAACTTCGCATTCCCATTCTTTTACACCCAATATAGATTCAGGTACTTTAATGGAGATGTCGCCCTTTACTTTTACTTGGCAGCCTAAACGCCAATGGTCTTTTATTTGTTTACGGGTAAAATGTACAGTTTCGGTAGGCAATATTTCACCGCCACCTTCAAGCACTTGACATTTGCATTGGCCGCAGGAACCTTTTCCACCGCAAGCAGATGGCAAGAATACACCGGCATTGGCCATTGCATTCAACAATGAAGTGCCTGAGCTGATTTCCAACTCTTTTTCACCGTTCAACAAGGCTTTTACGTTGCCGGAAGCAACCAGATACTTCTTGGCAACAAGCAGAATAATCACCAATAATATGATAACAACAAGGAATACCACTAAACTGGTGAGTACTGCAGCTGAATTTATTTCTAATAACATTGTATGCTCAATTTAATGTGTTACTACTTATTGTTACTTATTAGATTTCCAAACCAGAGAAGCAAAGGAATGCCATTGCCATCAGACCTACTGTGATAAAGGTGATTCCCAAACCTTTCAATGGTGCTGGAACATCATTGTATTCCATCTTTTCCCTAACTGCCGCCAGTCCGACAATGGACAACATCCAGCCAAGACCGGAGCCCAATGCATAGGCAACTACGTCCAACATGTTGGTGAGTGCTTTAGGGTCAGTTGGTTCCAAGCCTACACGTTGTTGCATAAACAAGGCACCACCCATGATGGCACAGTTTACAGCAATCAAAGGCAAGAATATACCCAGTGAAGCGTAGAGCGATGGAGAGAATTTCTCAACAACCATTTCCACCAATTGTACGATAGCGGCAATTACGGCAATAAAGAGGATAAAGCTCAAGTAGCTCAAATCAAGGTTGGCAAAACCTTCACCCAACCATGACAAAGCACCTTTGCTCAATACTTTTGTTTCCAATAGATAGTTGACAGGAAGGGTAATGAGCAACACAAAAGTAACGGCTATACCCAAACCCACGGACGTCTTCACGTTCTTTGAGACGGCCAAATATGAACACATTCCCAAGAAGAATGCGAATATCATATTGTCCACGAATATCGAACGGACGAATAATGTTAAAGCGTGTTCCATAAAGATTTTGTTTTGATTTATGTATTCTTCATTATTGATTTTTATTTAAGAACGATAATACTATCGCCAGGTAACATATATTTCACATTGCAATTTTGGTATAAGCTGTCGTATGGTAGATCTAGTTTTTCAGATTCTGCTTTGAACAAATCTGTTACTGAGTATATTTTACCGTTATACTTGACTGCTGGCCTCACACAACTATAAAATTCATATTTTATAGTGTCATTTCCGTCAATTCTTTCTATCATCACTTTGTCTGTTGCGTTATTGTGGCTTTTAGTGTCTACATAGAAATTTGTGGAAAAGATTCCATTGCAGAAAGCATTGACTTGTAAGTGATCAGTAGTCGTATGTGTAATTTTACATAACGTATTTCCTGAGTATACACTTATCCTATAGCTTATTTCCTCTTGACAGCCAAATAACAGTAGAATAAAACTGGATATTATAAAGAACTTCCAAAATCTCATATGCGTTCTAAAATTATTTTAAAAACCATTTTATACCTGATACCGTAATTGGCTCTCTCATTCCTCTAATATGGAAAATAACCAAAATCACGTCTTCCTATTGATTAACTATTTTTCCTGCAAGTCTTTGTTTACACCGCGGTGTATCCAGATAATGCAAGCCACCAAAATCAAAGCCATGGAAGGCATCATCATCAATCCGTTATTTACATAACCGGCTTCGTAGAAGCTTTCCGGAATAACTTGGAAACCGAACAATTTGCCGCTACCCAAAAGTTCGCGTACAAATGCTACGGCAATCAATATCCATGCATAACCGATACCGTTACCAAGACCGTCAAGGAAAGAATCCCATGGCTTGTTACTCATGGCAAATGCTTCCAAGCGTCCCATTAGGATACAGTTGGTGATGATAAGACCGATATATACGGAAAGCTGTACGCTCACATCATAGGCAAATGCTTTCAGAAATTCGCTTACAACGGTTACAACTGCTGCCACAACAACCAATTGTACAATGATACGTACGCTATTAGGAATCGTGTTGCGTAAGAGCGAAATGATAACGTTGGCCAATGCAACGATGATGGTCACTGACAACCCCATTACAATGGCTGGCTTCAATTGGACTGTTACAGCCAAGGCTGAACATATACCCAATACTTGTACTACAACCGGGTTGTTCTTGTTTAACGGCCCGAGTAAAGTCTCTTTAAATTTATCGTTTTTCATATTGTTTCCTCCTTATTCTACTTCCGTTTCTACTTGTTCTGGCTGTGCTACCGATTTCTTAAGGAATGGCTCGTATGGGGCAATGCTGGTACGCAACATGGTTTCAACACCCTTACTGGTGATTGTACCACCTGACAAAGCGTCCACTTGGTCTTGACCATCGGCCTTTTGTCCTACTTTCATTACAGCAATGGATGCAAATGCACCGTTTTGCATAATGTGCTTACCGTTGAACTGGTTACGGAATGCAGTAGTGGTAATGTTGGCACCAAGTCCTGGAGTCTCGCTGGCATGTGAAAAGAATACGCCATTAACCGTGTTGCGGTCATCGTCCAATGCAATGTATCCCCAGATGGCACCCCACAGTCCTTTACCGTTCATAGGAATAATCCATTTGGTCTCATTGTCAACTTCAGCCATGTAAATAAGTATTTCACCTGCTGCTGGCGCATAGTTGAAATCCTTGACAGGATCCAAATCTTTCACAATCATTCCATTGGCATCCAATACGTAAATGTGCTGGATGTGGTTGGCAAATAATTGTGCTGCATCTTGTCCTTCGAGTGTCAATGCAGGGAGTGATGAAAGAATCTGTTTTTTCTTGTCCAGTTCTACATTGGCGTTTTGGCGGCTTTTCAGTGCGCCAGAAGTGATGGATAGCAGAAGTGCCACAATAACTACAATGATAGTAGTATATGTTAATATGTAGGCATTACCGTTCTTGTTGATTCCTTTTTTCTTTGCAGATGCAGTACCTTCAGCTCCTGTTTCATCCATCAGCTCAAATTCTGACGAGGGAGCCTGGCATACTGGGCATTTTTCAGGTGCCTTGTCGCCTTCGTGGATATATCCACAAACTTTACATTTATATTTTCTTGTTGCCATATGTCTTCGTTATTTAGAGGTTGCACGTTTCAGACGTCTTTTAATATTGGCTTGAACCACATAGTAGTCGATTAGGCATCCGAAGATATTCATGAACAGGATGGCCAACATCATACCTTCTGGATAACCAGGGTTCAGTACACGGGTAACAACAGCTATCACACCAATCAGGAAACCGTAAATCCATTTGCCTGTTTCAGTACGTGCTGCGGTAACTGGGTCAGTAGCCATAAATACAGCACCGAAAGCAAAACCACCCAATACCAAATGATTATACCAAGGCAGGTTGGCAATGGCTGTATCAGGACCCCACAGGTTGAATGCCAATGCTGTCAAGGCACCGCCTACAAAGACAGATAAAGTGATTTTCCAACTGGCAACGCCGGTAGCAATCAGAATAACGGCACCAATCAGGATAGCCAGTGTACAGGTCTCACCTACAGAGCCGGGAATCAGACCAAGGAAACCATCCCAGAATCCGAGAGGATTACCCAAAATGTCGGTAAATGCCGGAGTGGCAGAGGTGGAAGTACCTATTTGTCCAAGAGGAGTTGCACCGGTAAAGCTGTCAACTACGTTATGGCCGTTGCTCCAGCCCCAAGTGCCTTCTGTACGTACCCATACTTTATCGCCTGACATGGCGGTCGGGTAGGCGAAGAATAGAAATGCACGGGTAATCAATGCTACGTTGAAAATGTTATAACCGGTTCCACCAAACACTTCTTTGGCAAAAATGACAGCAAACGCTGTTGCTACAGCTACCATCCAAAGCGGTGTATTGATAGGAATAATCAAAGGTATAAGAATACCGGTTACCAGGAAACCTTCGGCTATTTCTTCTTTCTTGATTTGGGCAACGGTAAATTCAATGCCCAAACCTACGATATACGAAACAAGGATATATGGCAATACGGCCAAAAATCCGAAGAAAAATTTGCTCCAAAATCCGGCGTCTTCGCCGATGGCCAGAAAATGCTGGTAGCCTACATTGTACATACCGAAAAGCATGGCTGGCATCAAGGCAATTACTACCATGATCATCGTACGTTTTGAGTCGATGGCATCATGAATCTGAGAACCTACTCTCTTGCTGGTGCTGTTGGGCACAAACAGGAAGGTCTCAAAGCCGTCAAACACCGAGTGGAACATGCTCAGTTTGCCGCCTTCCGAAAAAGTCGGCTTAAGTTTGTCTACTATGTCCTTTAAGAATTTCATATCTGTTGTTTTAATTCATTATTCCAATTCTGATTTCATGTTGTCCAATGCTTTGCGTACGATGGCTTGCAATGGCATTTTTGAAGTACAAACAAATTCACACAAGGCAACGTCCTCTGGAGCGATTTCGTATGCGCCCAATGCTTCCATGCGGTCAAGATTTCCAGCTATCATCGCCTTAATCAGATATTCCACATAAATGTCCATAGGCAGTACTTTGTCATACTCTCCTGACATGATGATGGCACGACGACCTCCTAACAGACGGGCGTCAAACTCATAGTGCATGTTAGGGCAAATCTTACGGAAGATGTTGGTAAGATAGGTGTTGCTCATGCTGAACTTGTTGAAACGTGGCATTATCCACCCCAATAGCTCGTGCGTATCGTTTCCTTCGTCCAGTACTGTGATTTGGTTGGTGTAAGGAGACAATACTTCATCTTCGCTGATTTGGTAGCCTGACAATACATTACCGCACACAATGCGCGATGTTACTTCTCTGTGTATATTGCCGCGCAGTATATTGGATGCATTGCTGCCATATTTCACCATATAGTATTGTTTCTCGTAAGCGTTGGGACCGGTCAGGGCAACCAGACGGGTCATATTTGTACGGCCGTCACAAATCAGCTTGCCTATGAGCAGCAAGTCCTGCAGATTAACGGTCCAAACAACTTCACCTTTATTGACCGGAGATATCTGGTGAATCTGTACACCAACATTACCGGCAGGGTGGGGACCCTCATATTCTGTCAGATTAACATTGTGCAACATGCGGAAATCAGTGGATGCACTGCCGTATTTCAAACCAAGTTCAACCGGCTTGCCGCTGATTTTTGCAAAAACGTTGATGGCAGCTTGCAAATAATGGGTCTTTCCGTGAGCGATAAACTCATAGTTGGGTGCCAATGGAGCGGAATCGAACGCAGATACAAAAACAGCCTTGGGCATTACGGCTGGATTGGCAATTACGTCATAAGGACGTTGCTTGATGGTGTACCATAATCCGGCACGCAGCAATAAGCTTATCAAGTCTTCTTTGCTGGTTGTGTTGACATCGGTTTTACCAAAATCTTCATACTCTTGTTGAGCATCAGCTTTAATGGCTATTCCCAATACCTTTCGGCGCTCACCACGGTTAACACTCAATACCTCACCGCTTACAGGTGATACAAAATTCATTTCAGCGCATTTCTTGTCGTGAAACAGCGGAGTGCCGGCTTTCACCTTATCGCCTACTTTTACCGTTACTTTGGGGGTGATCCCGACAAAATGGTCAGGGACAACGGTAAAGACTTCACTTTGAGGATTGCTGCCGATTGTTTCTGCGGCCTTACCCTCAATGGCAATGTCTAACCCCTTTTTAAGTTTGATTCTTTTATTCATACAATGAAAATTGCAAATGATATTTTTTTTCGAATATGTTCTTTGATAATGGTTAATGTTTTGGATGACAATAATTTGCATTTCAGTAGATAACCGGCTTTTCAATGCAGCTTCATCCTTTCTTTAAGTTTGCAAAAGTAAGACTTTTATTTCTATTATGGAATATATTACGGAAATTTTTCCCTATATTTTTTTTGAAGTGGTGTTTACCCTTTTAGTTTTACACCACATTCTGTGTCAGTTCGGAAGTAACAAACAAATATAGGAGTCGGGTAGTATATCTCTGTTTTTTCGATATATCTGAAGAGTTCTTGCTGAAGATGCAGTTACTTCCCATTGATAGTTTGCATCAAAACCAATCTTTTTCTCTACCTTTGCGTAAATTTTATACCTAATGTTTATGATAACGAAACATATTCCCAATACAATTACTTCGCTTAATCTTTTTTCTGGTTCAGTCGGTGTAGTGATGGCTTTTCAGGCAAATTATCAGGCTGCCTTGGCGTGTATGCTTTTGGCGGCAGTCTTTGACTTTTGCGATGGCCTTGCTGCCCGCGCCTTACATGCTTATTCGCCGATAGGGAAAGAGCTGGATTCATTGGCTGATGTGGTGAGCTTTGGCTTTTTGCCGGCTACCATGGTCTATCAGCTATTGACGGGGGCACTTGATAATGCCTATTTGCCTTTTGCCGCTTATATCCTTACTGTATTTTCAGCTTTAAGGTTGGCTAAATTCAATGTTGATGAGCGCCAAACATCTTCTTTTATTGGTTTGGCAACTCCAGCCAATGCTATTTTTTGGGCTGGGTTGACAGCATCCTATCATCAATATGCTGAAGCTTATCCTTATGCCCTTCTGGTATTGGTCTTGTTAATGTCATTGTTGTTGGTGGCTGAAGTGCCTTTCTTTTCGCTTAAATTTAAAAACCTGAAATGGAAAGACAATGGCATACGCTTTATCTTCCTGATAGTATCTGTAGTGTTGCTTCTTGTGTTGCAGCTCGATGCTTTTATGTGGATTATTTTGGTTTACATACTAATGGCTTTGGCAGCATGGGGAGTGGCTGCTTTACAGAAGAAGTAAACTGTCTGGCATGAGGTATTTCTGAGTCATGCATATGTTATGTATGGATGAATGGGAGTTCCGCCATAGCGAGTGGTTGTTTTGTTTATGTTGTAACTTGTAAAAAAAGAGTCGATTTAATGATACAAAGGATAAAGGAATACATGCTTTCTATGCCCAACGTTACAATGAAGTTGGATGCTCATGGTGATACGGGATTCTTTTATAATGACAAAAAAGCATTTGTGCGCATAACAGAGGTTAAAGCCCAAACAACTATCCTGTTTAGAATGTCGCAACCTTATACAGATGCTGAAAATTTCCAGCATGTCATAATTCGTCATTTTAGTTGGTACAGTTTGCCGATTTCTAAACAAATGGAATGGGAGACATATAGGAATGCCATAGTGCAGGCTTATCAGTTTATACAGCAGATGGTAATTCGGAAAAACCGTGTCAGATATGCAGCGACTATTGGACTTTTTGACGGGGTACATGAAGGGCACCGGTATTTGTTGCGTCAACTGGTAGAGAGTGCTGCAGCAAGAGCTTTGCGGACGGTGGCTATTACGTTTGATTGTGCACCCAAATCAATACTTTATCCGGATTTGGCCACACTCCCGTTGCTATCGTTGAAAGATAAGGTAAATCAATTGTATGAAACGGGAGTAGATGAAGTGTATGTTTTGCATGTAACAACCGAATTTTTGCGTATGTCAGCACTTACTTTCATGCGTGAGTTTTTGGTTAAGCAGTTGAATGTAGGGATGTTGATTTTGGGACATGACCATGTGTTTGGGAGCGATAGGCCGCAAAGCAGGAAGTATTATGAAGAAATTGGAGCACATTTTGGCATAATGGTGTTGCATTGCCAGCCGTTCTATATATATGATACAAGGGTTAGTTCCTCAAAAATAAGGCAATTGCTATTGGCTGGTCAGATGGAAGATGCAGCCCGATTGCTGGGCCACGCTTATCGGATACATGGCAAAGTCGTAGCAGGTAATCAGTTAGGACGCACATATGGTTTCCCAACAGCCAATATTCAATTGACAGAAAAGCTTCTATTGCCCAAGGATGGGGTCTATGCTTCCTACGCATTACACCATGGTGTAAGATATAAAGCTATGCTTAATATAGGAAATTGTCCCACTGTGTATAAGCGTGACAAGACAATAGAAGTATACATTTTCGATTTTGATGAAGTAATTTACGGAGATGAATTGACAATAGAATTGTTGCATTATCTGCGCGAGGAAATTCAATTTAAATCTTTGGATGAATTGTCTGTGCAACTTCAGGAAGATTACCAACAGACCCGTGAGATGTTGTCTTAGGTGATGACAAAATGGTTTCTCTGATATGTTGTATTCAAATAAATAATACTGTGAACAAGATAGTGCAAGGCGAGAGGAGTGACAAATGCAAAACAAAGTTATGTGATTTTGCAATTCCGAACCGCATCCTGTCTTCACAAAAGATAGGATTTGTTACTGATGTTGACCCATTCCATGACAAAAAGGCTTGGAGTGGCACAATCTATAAATTGTGTGAGGCCATACAGCAGGCAGGTTATGATGTGATATGGATTCCTTATAGAAGATCTGGTTTTCGACATTGGTTGTTGAAGAAATATTATAAGCTGCTTTGGGGTAAGAAGGTCTTGCGTGACCAGAACAAGGCTTTCTACCGACTCTGTGCAAAAACGGTTGATAAAACTCTATTAAGTTCTTGCGATTTCCTTTTCTTCGCTGGTCATGCCCAAATGGCTGCTTATTTTGAGATTAAAAGACCGGTAATATATTATACAGATACGACTTTTGAATTGATGCTCGATTATTATTGGTTTGGTGTGCCGGCTTCAATTATTCGTAAAGGAAATGAAGTGGAAAGGTTGGGAATACATAATAGTGCATTGAATATCCGTGCATCACAATGGGCTGCCGATTCGGTTGTTCATTTTTATGGGGCAGATCCAAAATTTGTGCATGTGATTGAAATGGGGGCTAATATTGCTGATGCTGATATTTCACCTATTG
>JADIMG010000020.1 GCA_017694875.1 Candidatus Gallipaludibacter merdavium | reverse complement strand
GCCGTTCCTCCTTAGAGAACAGTTTGACCAGCATGTTTCTGGGAGTGATCAGCGCATCCTGGCAGAGCAGTTCCTTGTGGATTTGATACAGCCGTACTTTCAGAGCCTCTATGTAGCTGTTCAGTTCCAAGGACACACGGTCCTTCCCTTTACTGCATCCCTTCAGGTTATTCCACAGATGGATGGGTACAGAGCGTTGGATGCGTATCTCATCCTGTTGTCCGTTTATGGTTATCCGGAGGAATACCGGAGCCTCGCCGTTTTTCTTCAGCCTGCTCTTGCGGATGAAGAACAAAATCTTCATTGAATCCTGTTTCATTTCACCTTGTTTTTAGCGTTACAAAATTAGCAAAATAGGGAACAGGTAAATCCTATACAAGAATATGAAAATCAGCGAAGTATAATACATTTCAGGTGCTTTTTTCAGTGACCCTAAAAAGGACCCTGAATTTGCCCCTCATAACTTCTTCAAAACGCTATTTTTTGCCGCCCGAAAACCAATAAAAAAGCCCTAATTCCGTTGGGAATCAGAGCTTTTCCTAATTTTGCTTTTTCGAGTTGCGGTGCGTACGGGACTCGAACCCGTGACCCCATGCGTGACAGGCATGTATTCTAACCAACTGAACTAACGCACCATTTTGTTTTTCTTTCGTTGCTACCTCTCTCGATTGCGATGCAAAGGTACAATGTTTTTTGTAATTTCCAAACTTTTAGGAGATGTTTTTTAGAAAAAAGTTAAAAAGCTTTTGAGTATCAGAATAAAAAGCTATATTAGTAGATAAAAAGAAATGTAATATGGATATGCGCATTTTTCAGGTACACTCAAATAAGGCGCTTCCACATGTAGGAAGTATTCTTATTGCTTCTCCGCTATTGTATGATTATCATTTTGCACGTTCCGTTGTTTTGATGGTGACACATAACATAGAAGGAAGTATGGGTATTGTGATGAATAAAAATTTCAGATACCTTATTGCACTGAACCAGTTAGTGCCGAAATTGGCAGCTGTGCCTGCTATCCCGATATTTAAAGGAGGACCTGTTGATCGTGATACGATTTTCTTTTTGCATGTGCTTGGCCATTTAAAAGGTGCTTTAGACTTAGGAAACGGGCTTTATCTGAATGGTGATTTCTCGGCGGTGATACAATATATCTTGAATGGAAATCCGGTAGAGGGGTTTATCCGTTTTTTTGCTGGTTATGCGGGTTGGGAACATGAACAGTTGGAAAAAGAAATAGATGATGATTCGTGGATGGTAGGTGAGGGAACTAAAACTCATCTGTTGGATGAAGATTATCATAATCTTTGGTTCAATAGTATGAATGAGCTTGGGAAGCCTTATAGTTTATGGGCTACTTATCCTCAATATCCGTCTTGTAACTGAAGAAAAGGATGGATCCGATTCTGCTAAAATAATGATATAGGGTCATTCGCTGTAAGATTATTAATCTTCAGGCTGCAAGATTATTAATCTTACAAGCGGAAGATTAATAATCTTACACCAGACGAAGTTATCTGCGTTGGGAGAAGCGGTGAACGGAATGGAGGCAGCATGCTGGAACTGTGACATCAACAAAATGCACAAATTCATTCCGCGCATAGTATAACTGGAATGGCTTATGAAGTATATCTTTGTTTTGAAGGTATATCAAAAGGTATATCAATTGGAGGGAATACGGAGATTTCATAAGATAAAATCTGCCTTAAAACATAGTTTAGTAACACTGGCTAAAACATTGCATTTCTCGACATTAATTCCTAATTTGCACCCCATTAAGTAAGAGATATGAAAAGCATATCCTTTTGTTGTTTATTAAAATCTTGAATACCATGAAAGTATATCAGACTAACGAAATTAAAAACATTGCGTTGCTTGGCAACGATGGATCAGGTAAAACCACTCTCACAGAAGCGTTGCTCTATGAGAGTGGGGTTATAAAACGTCGCGGAAGAATTACTGCTAAAAATACAGTTAGTGACTATTTCCCGGTAGAACAGGAATATGGATATTCTGTTTTTTCTACTGTTTATCATGTAGAGTGGAATGGCAAGAAGTTGAATATTATTGATTGTCCGGGAAGTGACGACTTTGTTGGTGCCGCCATTACGGCCCTAAATGTAACTGATACGGCTGTTTTGTTGTTGAATGGTCAATGTGGACCAGAGGTCGGTACGCAGAACCATTTCCGTTATACGGAAAAATTGGGTAAACCTGTCATATTTTTAGTTAATCAGTTGGATAGTGAAAAATGTGATTTTGATCGTGTGCTGGAGCAATTGAAGGAAAATTATGGTTCCAAGGTGGTGCCAGTGCAATATCCTATCAGTACAGGTCCCGATTTTAATTCGTTGATTGATGTACTTTTAATGAAAAAATATTCTTGGAAACCGGAAGGCGGTGAGCCGACGATTGAAGAAATTCCTGCTGAAGAAATGGAAAAGGCTCAGGCATGGCATAAAATATTGGTAGAAGCTGCAGCTGAACATGATGAGACTTTGATGGAGAAATTTTTTGAGTCGGATTCACTTACCGAGGATGAAATGCGTGAAGGTATCCGTAAGGGGCTGATTGCACGAGGAATGTTCCCTGTATTTTGTGTTTGTGCAGGGAAAGATATGGGCGTTCGTCGTTTGATGGAGTTTTTAGGCAATGTGGTTCCTTTTGTAGATGAAATGCCGGTGGTTCATAATACTCGTGGAGTGCCTGTTCCCCCCGATGCAAATGGTGCTACTTCATTGTATTTTTTCAAGACGGCCGTAGAGCCGCATATTGGTGATGTGCAATATTTTAAGGTAATGAGTGGCGTGGTGCATGAAGGCGATGACTTGACTAATGCTGACCGTGGCTCGAAAGAACGTATGGCGCAGTTGTATGTATGTGCCGGCTCGATACGTGAAAAAGTGGAAGAACTTCGTGCCGGTGATATTGGCTGTACGGTAAAACTGAAAGATGTAAAGACCGGAAATACATTGAATGGTAAAGACTGTGACAATCGTTTCAACTTTATCAAATATCCCAATCCGAAGTATACTCGTGCCATTAAACCGGTGAATGAGGCGGATATGGAAAAGATGATGTCAATTTTAAACCGTATGCGTGAAGAAGACCCGACATGGGTTATCGAACAGTCGAAAGAATTGAGGCAGATTTTAGTTCATGGCCAAGGGGAATTTCATTTGCGTACGTTAAAATGGCGTTTGGAGAATAATGAAAAATTGCCTGTACAGTTTATTGAGGCTAAAATTCCTTATCGGGAGACTATTACGAAGGCAGCACGTGCCGATTATCGTCACAAGAAGCAATCGGGTGGGGCAGGACAGTTCGGTGAAGTGCATCTGATTGTGGAGCCTTATTATGAAGGAATGCCTGCTCCAGACGTCTATAGGTTTAACGGCCAGGAATTTAAGGTTACAGTAAAAGGAACTGAAACCATTGATTTGGAATGGGGCGGAAAGTTGGTATTTATTAATAGTGTGGTAGGTGGTGCTATTGATGCCCGTTTTATGCCTGCTATATTAAAAGGTATTATGAGCCGTATGGAACAAGGACCGTTGACTGGGTCATACGCCCGGGATGTGCGGGTTATTGTTTATGATGGTAAAATGCATCCGGTCGATTCAAATGAAATTTCTTTTATGCTGGCAGGGCGTCATGCTTTCAGTGAGGCGTTTAAGAATGCAGGTCCCAAAATATTGGAGCCTATTTATGATGTGGAAGTGTTCTGTCCGAGTGATAAGTTAGGTGATGTAATGAGCGATATGCAAGGTCGTCGGGGCATGATTATGGGTATGAGTAGTGAGAAAGGCTACGAAAAACTGGCTGCCAAAGTACCTTTGAAAGAAATGTCTAATTATTCTACTGCATTGAGCTCGTTGACAGGAGGACGCGCCTCATTCATTATGAAGTTTGCAAGTTATGAGTTGGTTCCAACTGATGTTCAGACGAAATTGATGAAAGAATTCGAAGAACAGGAAAAGGATGAAATGTAAGTAGCTTATTGTTTTCATACATTAAAAGGTCGTATTTCTTAAAATACGGCCTTTTTTTGTTTAACTAAACTTAAACTATTAGGGATATTTATTTGTTATTGATTTAAAATTTTATTAATTTTGCAACTGAGTAAGTGCTGATTGCTTCTGAAGTGCTTGTTTTGATATGTTAAATGGAATTTTCAGTTAATATAAGAGAATCTCGGATTAAAACATGTTAAGCAAGGTGTATTGTAACAGGTAGCGGTTTAATTTTGCCCTCATGAAAAAGTCAACTATTTGGATATTAGGAATCGTTATGGGATTGTCTTTTCTCAGTTTGCTGTATTTGCAGGTAAGCTATATAGAAGAGATGGTCAAGATGCGTAAGGAGCAGTTCGAAGAAAATGTAGGACGAAGCCTTGCTCAGGCAGTTCATAATTTGGAATTGGTAGAAACGAAAAAGTATTTGGAAAAAGATGTGGCTGCAACAGAACGTGCGGCACGTATTTCCGATCAGTTTCGTCAACAGACATTGGCTAAGGATAGTGACCGGGATGTGGTAGAACATCGCCGTTATACGGTGACTTCACCTGATGGGAGCACTTTCTCCAGTTTTGAATGGAAAACGATTATTAATCGTCCCTCCAGTGTGCCTAAGGTGATTATTTCGACCGGAAAGAATATTCCGCAGACTTCTCGAAACCTGCAGGAAATATTAAAGGAACGTTATGTTTACCAGCGTGCATTGTTGGACGAGGTGATTTACAATATTTTATATACGGCCAGTGACAAGCCGCTGAAGGAACGGATTAACTTTAAACAGCTGGATTATTATTTGAACTCAGAACTGAAAAACAATGGGGTAGATATACCTTATCATTTTACAGTAACTGATCGGGATGGGAAAGAAGTGTACCGGTGTTCAGATTATGAATATGATAATGAAAAAATCTATTCCCGTTTGCTTTTTGAAAAAGATCCACCTGCTAAGATGGGATTTGTAAATGTATTTTTCCCGACAATGGATAATTACATTTTCAGTTCGGTGCGGTTTATGATACCTTCTATCATATTTACGCTGGTATTGCTGGTGACATTTATATTTACTATATATATTATTTTCCGTCAAAAGAAACTTACCGAAATCAAAAACGATTTTATTAATAACATGACGCATGAGTTCAAAACTCCGATTTCGACTATTTCTTTGGCTGCGCAAATGTTGAATGATCCGGCGGTAGGTAAATCTCCTGCAATGTTTAAACACATATCGGGAGTTATCAATGATGAGACAAAACGCTTGCGTTTTCAGGTGGAAAAGGTGTTGCAGATGTCTATGTTCGAGCGTCAGAAAGCAACATTAAAGAAGAAAGAAGTGGATGCCAATGAATTGATATACAATGTTACGAATACTTTCCGGTTGAAAGTGGAGAATTGTAACGGCGCGTTGGATGTTGCTTTGGATGCAGATGATCCGTTTATCTATGTAGACGAGATGCATTTTACGAATGTGATTTTTAACTTGCTTGACAATGCGTTAAAGTATAAGAAACCGGATGTCAATATCCATCTGAAAGTCCGTACGTGGAATGAGTCTGGTAAGCTTCATATATCTATTGAAGATAATGGCATTGGCATAAAGAAGGAAAACCTGAAAAAAATATTTGAGAAGTTCTACCGGGTTCATACCGGCAATTTGCATGATGTGAAGGGCTTTGGTTTGGGCTTGGCCTATGTGAAAAAGATCATTACAGATCACAAAGGTACGATTCGTGCCGAAAGTGAACTGAATGTGGGTACTAAATTTATTATTGTATTACCTTTATTTAAAGATGAATAAAATGGACGAGAAATTACGTATTTTGTTGTGCGAAGATGATGAGAATCTTGGCATGTTGTTAAGAGAATATTTACAGGCTAAAGGATATTCTGCCGAATTATTTCCGGATGGTGAAGCCGGTTATAAAGCTTTCTTGAAGAATAAGTATGATTTGTGTGTATTGGATGTTATGATGCCGAAGAAGGACGGCTTTACGCTAGCTCAGGAAATCCGGCAGGCAAATGCGGAAATTCCTATTATCTTCCTTACAGCAAAGACTTTGAAAGAAGATATTCTGGAAGGTTTTAAGATTGGTGCCGATGACTATATTACAAAACCGTTCAGTATGGAGGAATTGACGTTCCGTATCGAAGCTATCTTGCGTCGTGTGCGTGGTAAACGTAACAAAGAAAGCAATATGTACAAGATAGGCCGTTTTACTTTTGATACTCAAAAACAGATACTGTCTATAGGCGATAAGCAGACCAAGCTTACTACAAAGGAATCGGAATTGTTAGGACTGTTATGCGCACATGCCAACGAAATTCTTCAGCGTGATTTTGCCTTGAAAACCATTTGGATTGATGACAATTATTTCAATGCTCGCAGTATGGATGTGTATATCACCAAGTTGCGTAAGCATTTGAAAGAAGATGATTCGATAGAAATTATTAATATTCACGGAAAGGGATATAAGCTCATTACTCCCGAACAGGATTGATGTCTTTTATTGACAAGGTTCTTGGGACGCGGATTGGCATAGGGTGTATGTGTCTTTGGATGCAATTCTATGTCAATCCGTATTTTATACATAAAAAAGTGTACAAATGTTTGTGAATTAGAGAAAAAGTCGTAACTTTGCGCCGCAAATAAAAAAATAGTATTAATTAATTTAATTAACGAATAGTATGAATCAATACGAAACCGTTTTCATTTTGACTCCCGTTTTGTCTGATGCACAGATGAAGGAAGCGGTAGACAAGTTCAAGGCTATCCTGACTCAGGAAGGTGCTGAGATTATCAATGAGGAAAACTGGGGATTGAAGAAACTGGCTTATCCCATTCAGAAGAAATCTACGGGCTTTTACCAGCTTATCGAGTTTAAGGCTGATCCTTCGGTCATTGCGAAATTGGAAGTTAATTATCGCCGTGATGAGCGAGTAATCCGTTTCTTGACTTTCAGAATGGATAAGTATGCTGCAGAATATGCTGCAAAAAGAAGAAGTTTAAAATCAACTAAAAAGGAGGAAAATTAATTATGGCACAGCAACAATCAGAAATCAGATATTTAACTCCGCCCTCAGTAGATGTAAAGAAAAAGAAATATTGTCGTTTCAAAAAGAGTGGCATTAAGTATATTGACTATAAAGATCCTGAATTCTTGAAGAAATTCTTGAACGAACAGGGTAAAATTCTTCCGCGTCGTATTACCGGAACTTCTTTGAAATATCAGCGCCGTATCGCACAGGCTGTAAAGAGAGCCCGTCATTTGGCATTGCTGCCTTTTGTAACTGACTTGATGAAATAATATAAGGAGGAATAAGTATGGAAATAATTTTGAAAGAAGACGTAGCTAACTTGGGCTACAAGAATGATATTGTAACCGTGAAGTCTGGTTATGGCCGTAACTATCTTATTCCGACCGGCAAAGCTGTTATCGCTTCACCGTCTGCAAAGAAAATGTTGGCTGAAGAGTTGAAACAGCGTGCTCATAAATTGGAAAAGATCAAGAAAGATGCGGAAGCTGTTGCTGAATCATTGAAAGGTGTTTCATTGACAATCCCGACTAAGGTAAGTGCAACAGGTGTTATTTACGGTTCTGTTGGTAACATTCAGATTGCTGATGAACTGGCCAAGTTAGGACATAATATTGATCGTAAGATTATTGTAGTAAAAGACCAGGTTAAAGAGGTCGGTCATTACGTAGCTATAGTGAAACTGCATAAGGAAGTTTCTGTGGAAATTCCTTTTGAGGTAGTAGCAGAAGAGGCTTAATTGTTATATCTGTAATTACTTGATAAAGAGGCTGTCTTAAATAAATTTAGGACAGCCTCTTCTTGCTTATTTGGTTAACAGAATAGGATAGTTGTCTTGAGTCTGGTAGGGTTTGAATTTACCAAAAATGCCAGTAGATAAAAGAAGTTAGAAGGAGGCCAAAAGCCTTTTCAAGTGAACATAAGTGATAGGACTGACTTACTTATGTGAAACGGTCGAGTTACTTATATTAAACGGTCAACTCACTTATGTTCTTCAGAATACATGCTTTGTTTTTTTCTTTGACACATTTCGCACCGTTTCTGTAGAGACGATGCGCACATCGTCTCTACTACGTGGCATATACAAAATGCACAAAGTAATACTGTGGGAAGTATAAGAAGCTGTTTTGAATTTCTCCAAAAAGTTTTTCTTGGCTTGATGTATCTGTTTTCGTGTGTGCTTTGGGCGATTTTTTGGTCCTTTTCGCTCCTGTTCTTCGTCAGATAGCCCGCTATCTTCCTCA
>JADIMG010000019.1 GCA_017694875.1 Candidatus Gallipaludibacter merdavium | reverse complement strand
TGTATACTTTTGCCCATAGTTGGATTAATTTTGTTTGGCGACAGAAATCTAACAAAAATGGGCTGACCTCGCAAGTGAAGTCAGCCCTATTTTTATATCTTCGATAATTTTTTTATCGGACAGCAATAATATATAATAAGCTATCGCTTTTCTGATGGACTGAAGTCCAAACAGCTCCGGGTTCAGTTCACTCAGATGTATCCAATAAAGCTCGGCCGCATCGTCTGATGGCCGGGCTTTTTCATTGTTGACACTTCGGCAGGTATAAAAGAGATCGAGCGTAGGAATATCGAGATTGGAATATGGATATGTGTTGGGCATGGAGAACAGATAATCCAGCCCTGTTACCTCCAAATTGGTTTCTTCCTTTATCTCTCTTTTTATGGCTTGTTCTGCCGTTTCACATGCATCGACAAAACCTCCTGGTAAATCGAGCGTTCCGATAAAGGGTTGACGCGCCCTCCGGCACACCAGCAATTCATTGTTGTCATTCAGTATAAAAGCCGCTACCGCAGCAGAAGGATTTTGATAAAACACGAAACCGCATTTTTCACAACGCTTTGATTTTTCATCATTTTCAACAAAACGGTTGTGTGCACAAACAGGACAATATTTAAACAGCTGCTTAAAATGCATAACTGAATGAAGCAAACCAGTTCCACTGCTTCATGATATAGCCATATGTATTACGGTAGATATTATGCATTCCAAAATCATAACCTGACTGTAAGCGATAGTTTTTCCACTGTATTCCCCCACCCGCTCCAAGCATGAAATTGAACGGCAAGACTTTCTTGCAATAAAGGTTGGTTGTACCGCTTTGTATGCCTGTCATCTCTTCGGTTATGGCAGAAAGATGCGCATCAGCCTTTTCGGGCATTGCCAATCCTATATTGAAAGTAGGTCCGGCAAATGCAAAAAGACTCAGGTCTTTCCATATTTTGATTGTGTAGGAAAAACGCACGGGGATATCGAGCTGATACATAGTGGTGGAATAATCAACGTACTCACTCAAATGGGGATAGCTCTGTGAATTGGTTCCATAGGCCATCAAATAATACAGGCCCGTCTGAATGGACATTCCATATTTTATATCGAAATCAACGGTAGCACCTATTTTTCCTCCATGGAAATATGTAGTCCGATATCCTTCTCCAAATTGATAAGGCTGTATATAGCCCGCTTCAATTCTAAATGTGGTCTTTTTTACATCTTCCGCATCAATAGGGAAAGCACAAAAAGCTGCAAAAACGAGCGTTGTAACTACTTTAATGTATTTGTTCATTGACTATTTGGTTACAGATTTTGCGCAAAGGTATGAAAAATATCGGTTTCTGTGAAGAAGTGGTATGAAAACAAAGAATAAATGTCAACAAATCAAGAGATAATTGGATAAGTGTAAGGTTAATTTGTCGGAAGATTTTGTTAGCTTGTGTTGCATAGGTAGACAAAAAAAGCTGTGCCAAGCCTCCTTGACACAGCCTTACATTCATTATGGTGAAAGAACTATACAATGCCTTGAGCAAGCATAGCCTTAGCAACTTTCATGAAGCCTGCGATGTTAGCACCCTTCATATAGTTGATATAACCATCTGGTTCTGTACCATATTTTACGCATTGTGCGTGGATGGCGCTCATAATTGTATGCAATTTAGCGTCAACTTCTTCAGCAGACCAGCTCAGGTGCATAGCGTTTTGAGTCATTTCCAAACCAGAAGTAGCAACACCACCCGCATTGACAGCCTTACCTGGGCCATAGAGTACTCTATTCTGGATGAATGTGTCGATAGCTTCAGGAGTACATCCCATGTTAGAGATTTCGCCTACGCACAATACCTTGTTAGCAACCAATTGTTTTGCATCTTCGCCATTCAATTCGTTTTGCGTTGCACATGGCATAGCGATATCAACTTTAACTTCCCATGGTTTGCGGCCAGGAATAAATTTAGCACCGAATTTCTCAGCGTAAGGAGCCACTACGTCGTTGCAGCTTGCACGCAATTCAAGCATGTAGTCAATCTTTTCGCCAGAAATACCAGCTTCGTCATAGATGTATCCGTCAGGACCTGAAATAGTGACAACCTTAGCCCCCATTTGAGTAGCTTTCGTTACAGCACCCCATGCTACGTTACCGAAACCAGAGACAGCAATTGTCTTGCCTTTGATGTCATGTCCGGCAGTTTCCAGCATTTGTTTTACGAAATACAATCCACCGAAACCTGTTGCTTCAGGACGGATAAGAGAGCCGCCGAATTCAAGGTTTTTGCCTGTAAGCACACCTGTATTTTCGCGAGCCAATTTTTTATACATGCCATAGAGGTAACCGATTTCACGTCCGGCAACACCTATGTCACCAGCAGGCACGTCAGTGTCCGGACCGATGTTTCTCCACAATTCGGTCATGAATGCCTGACAGAAGCGCATTACTTCACTATCGGATTTTCCGCGTGGGTTGAAGTCAGAACCACCTTTACCGCCACCCATTGGCAATGTAGTCAATGCGTTTTTAAAGGTTTGTTCGAATCCCAAGAATTTAAGGATTGACAAGTTTACTGATGGGTGGAAACGCAAACCTCCTTTGTACGGGCCAATAGCATTATTGTATTGTATGCGGTAACCAATATTTACTTGAACTTCGCCTTTATCATCTACCCAAGGCACTCTGAAAGTGAAAATACGGTCTGGTTCAACCAATCTTTCAGCAATTTTTGCTTTTTCGAATTCAGGATGTTGGTTGTACACTTCTTCAATAGTCATAAGTACTTCGTGTACGGCCTGCAAATATTCCTTTTCACCTGGATGCTTTGCAGCTAAATCTTGCATGAGTTTTTCTACATTCATGGCTTTTTGTGTTATAAGGTTATTTTAAAATGGTTTTGTCATCTGATTTGGCTTTATTCCGCCTCTCAAAAAACGATGCAATGTTACTGAAGTTTTATGACATAAACAAGAATCACCTGCGATATTTTTCATTTTTTTAGTAGTAAGTTTTTCTGTTTGCACGTGATGGAAAAATCAATTATCTTTGGCAGATTTGAAATGAACTATAAAGACACAGTATAGCTGAAATATTATTGACAATGCGCTTAAAATCCTGTTTTATTTCTGTCCTTTTGCTATTTTGCTCCATCAATTTGATGGGTAAAAGCAGTTCCGTGGAACGGTTCAATAATCGCCTGTTATCTGCTATGCATACTTCCGAAACAGTAGTAAACGATATGTCTTATCTATTATTGCATGGTCAGACAAACCGCCTTACGGAATATACGTTTGCAGACAAGGACATTCTCTATATAGTATTTTATAAAGGTAACCTTATATATTGGTCAGACAACTGGCTCGTTGTAAACAAAATCAATTACGGTCCCTATAACGAATGGCACTATTGTCATTTTGGCAACGCGCACTGCGTAGTCCGCAGTGTCGATGTGGGCAAAGGATATGTCATATCAAGCATAATTGCCGTTAAATATGATTTCCGTATTGAAAACCAATATCTGGTAAACAATTTTGCGGACTTCCTTGATGCCTCCAACAATCTGGACATTTGCTTTGATAATAAAAAATCCATAGGAAAAATACATGGTCCAGACGGCAAATATCTGTTTTCACTATGCAAACAGTCGGAAAACGACGCACACGACAAGTCGGATGCCGGCAATGCAATTGACCGGCAACTGCTCAGGACGTTCAGCTATACCCCTTTATTCAACACGGATACAGCCTCAAACGAACAGGAAAAAAGATACATGTCGCAAAACCGTATCAGAGTATATGCGCTAATGTTCGGATTGATGTTTATGATTTACATTATATGGATGGCGTATATCATCTATCGCGCAAAGGGATTTAAGAACCTACGCATCGGGTATAAGTTCCAATCATTGTTTTCACTCATTGTATTGATTGGCTTCTTTATCGTGCTGCTCGTATCTATCGACTTTATCCGCAAAAACTATGAGCTACGGCAAAAGACCATCCTGCAACAGAAAACCCAATATATACAAAAAGCGCTACAAGACACCTATTTCTGGAGCCGCGATTTGAACCGCTACAATACGGCTTCATTAAACATATACTTGAAAGACTTGTCATATACCTACAAAACGGATATACATGTCTATGATTTAACCGGACGCCTGGTGGGAAGTTCACAACCCATTATCTTTGAAATGGGGCTACTAAGTCTGCGCATGTCACCCAAACCGTTTTTCGCGGAAAATACGAATATAACCCAATATGAACACATCGGTACTTTGGAATATTTATCTGCCTACACGGACTTTGTCAACGGTGACTATACCCCCATCGGATATATTGCTGTACCGTTTTTTGTAAGTAGTGACATCATCAACGCTGAAATTGATAACCTTTTAGGGATTCTTCTCCCTATATACCTAAGTATTATGCTATTAAGCATTATCCTCACTTCATTTATCAGCAAACAAATCAGTGCTCCCATCATTACTATGGGTGAAAAACTAAGAAAGCTCCAGATTGACCAGCACAACGAAAAAATCAGTTACAAACCGCACGATGAAATAGGTCTGCTGGTAGCACAATACAATCAAATGGTGGATGAATTGGAAAGAAGTGCAGCTATGCTGGCACGTTCCGAGCGTGAAAACGCATGGAAAACCATGGCACAGCAAGTGGCACACGAAATAAAGAATCCTCTCACACCCATGAAACTCACCATCCAGCAGTTGCAGCGCATGAAAAACATTAATCCTGAACTGTTTGAAAAAACATTCACCCGCTCAACAGAACTGCTGATTGAACAGATTGACAATCTGACACTCATTGCCAATGAATTCTCCTATTTTGCCAAAATGCCGGAAATGAGAGTGGAGGAAGTCGATATGGCGGAAAAACTGTATACCTCCATCGGCTTATATAAAAGTGAAGTTGGCGACCAAGTCCAGATTGTGTACAAAGGTCTGCAAAGCGGAGTTTGGGCTATGAGCGACTCGAAACAAATCATGCAGGTGTTCAGCAATCTGTTGAAAAATGCCATTCAAGCATTGCACAACAAGCATGACGGCATGATAGAGGTGAGCCTGGAAGAATTGCCGGAAACTGTGATGATAAAGATAAGTGACAACGGACCTGGTATTCCTGAAAACATACGCGATAAAGTGTTCAATCCCAACTTCACTACAAAGAGTACGGGAATGGGAATGGGTCTCGCTATAACCAAGAAGATTGTGGAGGAGTCAGGCGGAACCATCCGCTTTGAAACATCCAGTCAAGGAACCACTTTCTTTGTGGAATTTATCGGTTGTCCGGCACCTGACAACAAAGAGGCATAAGAAAACATCACGATAAGGGTTTACCAAATAAATCGCCTTATCGTGAATGTTTTTATCAGAATGAACCATTCAGCTTATTTCTGCTGATGTTCCATGTTTTTGGCTTCGCACCATAATTGCTCCATCTCGTCAAGGGTCATATCTTTCAATGACGTTCCTTGTTCTGCTGCCTTCTGCTCAATGTAATTGAAGCGTCTGATAAATTTCTTATTCGTCCGCTCCAAGGCATTTTCAGGATTGATGTTATAAAGACGTGCCGCATTTATCAGACTGAACATCAGGTCACCAAACTCGGCTTCCATATTGTCTTCGTCCTTGTGTTCGATTTCCGCCTGGAATTCAGATATTTCTTCCTTTACCTTGTCCCATACCTGTGAACGTTCATCCCAATCGAAACCTGCAGAACGAGCCTTGTCCTGAATGCGATGCGCTTTGATAAGAGCGGGCAAAGCGTCAGGCACACCTGCCAATATGGTTTTATTACCCCCTTTTTCCTTGAGCTTGAGTTCCTCCCAATTCTGCACTACCTGCTCTGAAGTAGATGCTTCAACATTGCCAAACACGTGCGGATGTCTGAAAATCAACTTATCGGACAACCTGTTACATACATCAGCAATATCAAAATCACCGCTTTCGCTACCGATTTTTGCATAAAAGAGCACATGAAGCAACACATCGCCCAGTTCCTTGCATATATTCTGCATGTCCTGCTTAATGATGGCATCTGCCAATTCATAGGTTTCCTCTATTGTGTTGCATCTGAGCGACTGAAAGGTTTGTTTCCTGTCCCAAGGACATTCCAAACGTAACCTGTCCAAAATATCGAGGATGCGCGAAAAGGCATCCAATTTTTCCTGTTTTGTATGCATAGCCTATATCTATACTGTATCCATGAAACTTCTTTGTACCTTATTGAAAATAACGATTCCCAATCCCAACAAACATGTCATGAAGAGGAAACTGTATCCCAATCCCAACCAACTGAATTCACCCACACCGAGCATACCATATTTGAACGCCTCTACAATCGGAGTCAAAGGGTTGAGAGACATCAGCAGGCGTAATTTTTCATTCGTAATGGTGCTTAATGGATAAATAACCGGTGTTGCATACATCCATAATTGGACAAAGAAGGTCAGCAACAAGGTTAAATCGCGGTATTTTGTAGTCATGGAAGAAAACAAGATGCCAAATCCCAAAGCCAACCCTGCCAACATAATCACCAATACCGGCAAGAGCAAAGCATACCAATTGGTGTGAAGCACCACATCGGTAAACAAGGCATAGTAAACATACACGACCGCAAACAGCAGAAATTGGATAACAAAGCGCACCAGATTAGACGTGACCGTTGACAGAGGCACAATGAGACGTGGGAAATACACTTTGCCGAATATGGCTGCATTTGCCGTAAAAGTAGCGGATGTTTTGTTCAGGCAATCAGCAAAATATTGCCACATACAGATACCGGCCAAATAGAACAAAGGCTGCGGGAGGCCATCGGTACTGATTTGTGCAATGCCACCAAACACAACCATATACATGATAGTGGTCATCAATGGCTGAATGACATACCACAGCGGACCTAAAATGGTTTGCTTATATTGTGTAATGATGTCGCGCTTGACAAACAGGCTCCACAAATCACGATACTGCCAAATCTCCTTAAAATCAACGCTAAGAAGCTTGTTCTTTGGTTTGATTACAGTTGTCCACTCTTCCATATCATTTATTTAGATACCACTGATATAGCAAGTTAACTCCATCTTCTATCTCCACTGTATGTTTCCATCCGAGAGCATGCAATTTCGATGGGTTGGTCAGTTTTCTCATGGTTCCGTCAGGTTTAGAGGTATTATACACCACCCTGCCCTTGAAACCAACCGTATGAATGACAAGGTCAACCAATTGGGCTATGGTCAATTCCTTACCGGTACCAATATTGATGTGGCAGTTGCGTATCTCCTTGCTTCCCGGTTCAACCGAAAGTTTCTTGACATCTTCAAAATCAATATTCTCCAGCAAATACACGCAAGCCGCTGCCATATCTTCACTCCAAAGGAATTCTCTCAATGGTGTTCCTGTGCCCCATATTTCCACCTGAACTTCCGTACCGTCACGTTTGACACCATATTTTGCCAACTTTTCCAAAATGGCATTCCAATCGGCCTTACCATCCACACCTTCTACCGGATATTTGTTGAAATCACGGCGTATGGCTTCTTCATCCTTGTTTTCCAAGCATTTGGCCAAATGCACCTTACGGATGATTGCCGGAAGAACATGGCTTCTTTCCAAATCAAAATTGTCGTTAGGGCCATACAGATTGGTAGGCATCACCGCAATGTAGTTGGTACCATACTGCAAATTAAAACTTTCACAGAGTTTCAAGCCAGCAATCTTTGCAATGGCATAAGGTTCGTTGGTATATTCCAGCGGAGACGTCAACAGGCAATCCTCTCCCATAGGTTGCGGGGCTTCACGCGGATAAATGCAAGTACTTCCCAAAAAGAGCAATTTCTTTACCGAGTGCCGGAAACTCTCACCTATCACATTCTGCTGAATCTGCAGGTTCTTGTAGATGAAATCGGCACGATAGATGTTATTGGCCATTATACCTCCCACGAAAGCAGCCGCCAACACAACATAATCAGGCTTTTCTTCATCGAAAAAGCGTTTAACAGCTACGGCATCGAGCAGGTCAAGTTCCTGATGCGTTCTGCCTATCAGATTGGTGTAGCCTTTGCTCTCCAATATTTTCCAGATAGCCGAACCCACCAAACCTTTATGTCCGGCTACATATATCTTGTCGTCCTTTTTCATTCTGTTATTATCTCCTTTCTGACACGTTCCATGTCACTCTTGACCATCAATTTGACAAGCGATTCAAAAGAGGTCTTGGTAGGATTCCATCCCAGCAGTGTTTTGGCCTTTGTGGGGTCGCCCAACAATTGTTCCACTTCGGCCGGTCTGAAATATTTCGAATCCACTTCCACCAAAATCTTTCCGGTTGCCGAGTCAATACCCTTCTCTTCCACACCACAGCCTTCCCATTTTATCTGTATGCCTGCCTCTGCGAATGCCAAGGTACAGAATTCACGTACCGAATGCATTTCTCCGGTTGCAATAACAAAGTCTTCGGGTGTTGAATGCTGCAAAATCAACCACATGCATTCCACATAGTCTTTGGCATATCCCCAGTCACGCTTTGCATCCAAATTACCCAAATACAGTTTGTCCTGCTTGCCATTGGCAATACGTGCAACAGCCAATGTAATCTTGCGTGTTACGAAAGTTTCACCTCTGCGCTCACTTTCATGATTAAACAAGATGCCGTTTACGGCAAACATACCATAAGACTCACGATAGTTCTTGGTTATCCAAAAACCATATTGCTTAGCAACTCCGTATGGCGAACGCGGATAGAAAGGTGTCGTTTCCTTCTGTGGTACTTCCTGCACCTTTCCAAAAAGTTCTGATGTTGATGCCTGATATATTCTGCATTTTTTCTCCATGCCCAAAATACGCACAGCTTCCAAAAGCCGCAATGTACCAATGGCATCAGCTTCTGCCGTATATTCGGGTACATCAAAACTAACCTTTACGTGGCTTTGTGCCGCCAGATTATAGATTTCATCCGGCTGCACCAACTGGATAATCCTTACCAAGGAACTGGAATCTGTCATATCACCGTAATGCAGATTGACAGCTCTGGCCTGCTTCATATCACGCACCCATTCCGTAAGATACAGATGTTCAATACGTTCCGTGTTAAAAGATGACGAACGGCGCAAGATGCCATGAACCTCATAGCCTTTCTCCAACAAGAACTCAGCCAAATATGAGCCGTCTTGTCCAGTAATTCCTGTTATAAGTGCTTTTTTTGCCATATACATAATTCTTATTAAAATCTATTTTACATCATCATCATGATAATAATGCGTATATTGTTTTGCGTCCTTCTTGCTGTAATAGCCATAACGGCCACCGTAATAATGACCTATGTCTATTGGCATATCCACCAATACCGTATATAGTTTGACATTATCGGTCTGGAGCTGTTCCAGCGTATAGCGGCAAGCAGCTTTATTTGTCTTGTGGCTACGCACAATAAAAAGATTTACATCCGTTTGCTCTATCAGCGGATAAGCATCGGACACCAAGCCTAACGGGCTGGTATCGATGATAATGAAATCATATTCTTCTTTCAGATGAACAAACATATCACTCAGCTTGGCTGAACGCACCAATTCACCCGGGTTGGGTGGAATGGTACCTGCAAAAATCACATCAAACCCAGCCTTTTCATTTTTTCTTATCACCTCATCGAGGGTTGCCTCACCAATCAAATAATTGGTAACACCTTTCGTACCTTCCATTTGGAGCTTTGTCGAAACATCCGGCTTACGTATATCCATATCAACCAACAAGACCTTTTTTCCTGTCATGGCATAAATGGTTGCCAAATTGCATGAAAAGAATGTTTTCCCGTCGCCTGACTGTGATGAAGATACCAATATGGAAATCTTATCTTTCCGTTGCACGATGAACTCTATACGTGTACGTATTGCCCGCAACATTTCAGCATAGGAAGATTTGGGATTTTCAACAGGCAATATCGGATTCTGCGAACGAGTGTGGCGAACCCCTCCCAAGAAAGGATAATCAGACAACCGATTCAACTCCTTGACACTCCTAATTTTCGGATTCAGCAGTTCCTTCAACAAAACGAACAAGGCAGGAATCACCAAACCCAACAGCAAAAACATGGTATAGACTTTTCGCCGTGCCGAAGTGTTTGTGACAGACAAGGTGCGGGCCTTGTCCAATATCTTATTGTCAGGTGTATTGGAAGCTTTCTGTATTTCAGCCTCTGCTCTTTTTTGCAAAAAGAAGGTATAATAGTTGTCGTCAATACGGTAGGCACGTTCAATGGCAACCATTTCCAATTCCTTTTCGGGAAGCTGCTCAATTTCTTTCTTTACAACATTATATCTTTCATTCAAATCGGCTTTTTCTATATCCAATGACACGCGCATATTCTTAACTACCTCCATGATAGCCTCCTTGACATTACGCATATCTTTGGAATATTGTTCATAAAACACGTTTTTCTCTGACAATTCATTGCGCTGCATATTCAAATCATTCAATTGCTGGATAAGCGTCATCAACATGGGTTCGCTCAATCCCAAGCTGGAAGGTGCCACCACCGAACCATTATCCAGATTTGTCTTCAAATATTCTGTCAGATAATCCAAATAAGTCTCTTTCAATCTTATATCTGCCATACTGGCATCATATTGTGTCACTTTTCCCAATATATCGCCTGCATGACTGGAAACGTCTACGATTTGGTTCTGTTGACGGAAATGGGTCATTGCACTTTCCGACACTTCCAGGGCTTTGGATATGACCTCCAATTGGGAATCGATAAATTTAATCGTATTGTTGGCCACATCATTTTTCCGCGACAGATTGTCTGCCAAATACACGTCAAACAATTTATCTATAAAATCCTTATCACGCGCGGGAGTTGCGCTCACCAGGGATACGGCCAAAACGGAAGAACCCTCGGAAAGGAAACTCATGGTAAGACGTGATGAAAAATCAGCCACCAACGATTCTCTGGAACGCAAACGGAAATACAATTGTCCACTTGACATCATATTTTGCGTGGGAAATACAGAAAAGTCCATCAAACTACTTGTAACAGGCTCTCCATATTTTCCTTTCACCAGAAAATTGTTCTTTTCTTCATCCTCAAATATCGAAACCTCATATGTTCCATCGGGTTTCAACAAGATGTGGAATATCTTGTTATAAGCCTCCGGATTAATTCTGCTTGTTTCCACCAATATAGGAGTATTGGTATAAATATTGCGCGTACGGAAACGCCCTATTGTCATATAGTCGACTGCCATAAATGGCAGGCTATCAACCACCTCACATAACAAGTCATAAGATCCCAGCATAATCACCTGGTTATTAATGTTACGATAGCCAGGGTCAACTCCAAACCCTTGCAGAAGCGACTGTGTACCATACGACATACGGCTGCTACCATATTCTTCAATCAAAATAGTACCGGTTGTCTGATAAGTGGGTAGCCACGAACGGTTTTTCAGATAGGCGGCAAACAAGGCTATCAATACGGCTATCACAAACAGATACCAATAGCGCAAGAACTTGAACGCCCAGTCTTTCCAGTCTATGCCATCATTCCTGTCATTGCCATCAAACGCAACATTGGAATATCCACTGTTCATCCCATACGGATTCCCGTAATAAGGAGCATCGGAGGTATATCGATTGTTTTCTTGTCTCTCCATATATTTGTTGGTTCTAATCTTTTTTACTTTATATAATACAGCACCGTTATCAGCAGCGACAAAGATGACGTAATGAGTCCAATAAATGCGCTGTAGGTATTCATTTTATAAAAACTGCCTTGCGAACGCTGCACATATATTACATCATTCGGATAGATATAATAGTATTTCGATTCTATAATGCTGTTAGGCCGAATATCAAATTCAAGCACCATCGGTTTCTTATCCACTTCTCTGATTATCCTCACATGCTTGCGGTCGCCCGATTGCGCCAAATCGCCCGACATAGCCAAAGCCTGAAATATGGTCAGTTTTTCCTTATAGATAGGATATGTTCCGCTGCCAATATCACCTATTACCGTAAAAGTCTTGTTTGATAAAGCCAACTTAACTTCCGCATCCGGTATGAGTTCCCTATACCCGTTCTGCACCACCATCTCGGCCTCCTCCAATGTTAAGCCCTGGACAGGAATCGAATCCAGAAACGGCAAATCAACCGTTCCATCGTCATTTACACGATAAGAATTGACATAAGTCAACGAAGAACTTGAATTGCCAGCTATTACCTTGGCCAATGTCTCGTCTGTTGTTATCAAGCGGTAAATCAATTCATCATTTACCCGCAGGCGGTAGGGCGTGTACTCCACTTTCTCGTATTCCGGCAACGATTTGTTGTTGGTTTGAAGCAGACCCGTATTACGGTAATTATAGCAAGACTGCATGACAAACAACATACATATAACCATGCATATTTTATATTTTGCTCTGTTTATCATGCCATTCTATTTTAGGGGTTTCACAATATAGGTATCTATAAGTGAATAGATAAAGATACCGAACGACAATGTGGTAGCCACAGTAGAAATCACCGACGCCAATGATGTCATGCTGAAAAACTGTTCATTTAAAGTCTGTATATATATCACATCGTTCGGCTCTACATAATAATATTCACTGTTGATAATATCCTCGCTCCTTACATCGAACATCTTCACCTCCGTTCCTTCTTCCGTTTCCCGTATGATTCTCACCTTACCACGGTCACCATAATTGCTGATATCACCCGCCATGGCCAATGCTTCGAAAATGGTTACCTTCTCCTTGGTAATAGGAAAGCGGCCAGACGCATTGGCCCCTATCACACTGAAATAGCGCTGCACCACTTTCACCTCCACAGAAGCAGCGCTCACATAGGGCTTCAGACGCTCTTCCAAATCCACCTTAACTTCACGCACCGTCTTCCCTCTCACCGGCAGCATGCCTACCAAAGGAAACTTAATTTCCCCATTATCATCTACCAGATAGGTATATAAATCCACATTCGTACTCGAGCTATTGCTACCAATTTGCGTCATCAGATTGGACGATGTGCCGCCATTCAGCATCATATTGGTTTTCTCGTCAGGTGTATATACGCGCACATACAGCCGGTCTCCCTTCTGAAGCAGATAATCGGTAAAGACGAGTGTATCTGTATAGGATGGAATACCAGAACGGGGCGACTGCATATAATTCACACGGCGGGAAGTAATACACGACGTCAATCCGCCCGTGATGATAAGGACAAATAACAATAGCTTATATACTCGCATCTGTATTCATAGATTAAGTTGCAAAATTAATAAATAATAAGGTAACGCCCAAATCAGACGACACAAAAAAAGTGAGGCAACATCTTCCGACATTTCCTCACTTCACTTGTGCGTAGGATGAGACTCGAACTCACACGACCTTACGGCCACTACCCCCTCAAAGTAGCGTGTATACCAATTTCACCACCTACGCGGCTGTGCCCAAAACAGGACTCGAACCTGCACAACCTTTCGGTTACTAGTCCCTGAAACTAGCGCGTCTACCAATTCCGCCATTTGGGCAACTTATTCTTCTTTAAAAAAAGAGCGAAACTCGCTTGTTTCGCCTTGAGCGGAAAACGGGACTCGAACCCGCGACCCCGACCTTGGCAAGGTCGTGCTCTACCAACTGAGCTATTTCCGCGACCTACGCATTCATTTGCAAATGCGGGTGCAAAGATAGAGAAATATTTCAAACCACCAAAATTTCACAGCCTTTTTCTCAAAAAAATTCGTTTGCCCTATCAGCACACTTTTCAGGCTACCCTATCGCAGGTGGCAGCAAAGCACCTGTACTCACAATAGAACTCATTTCCTTACAAAATGAAGCATAGCCCAATTGTCATGCTCTTTACATTTCTCCAATATCAAGCCATACTTTCCTGCCTCATGCTCCAATAAAGGCGTATCCTCAATATAAAAACCGCTTAAATACAAATCTCCGCCCACCGGCAAACATTCGGCATACACATGCATGTCTGCCATCAGTACATTGCGGTTAATGTTAGCCAATATGACATCAAAATGACGACCTTTCAACAAACGCGCATCACCCATCAACACCTCTATACCTGACAAGCCGTTTAAAGCAATGTTCTCTTCCGCATTTTCCACACACCACGTATCTATGTCGATAGCCGTTATCGGTCCTGCCCCACGCTTGGCTGCCAGTATGGCCAATACAGCTGTACCACATCCCATATCCAACAAGGACTTACCTTTCAAATCCGCTTGAAGCAATTCTCCTACAATTAGACTGGTCGTTGCATGGTGACCAGTACCAAACGCCATCTTAGGGTCTATTAAAATATCATATTTCAATTGGGGCACATCCGTATGAAACGAGCTGTGTATAACACATTCATCACCAATCACTATCGGACTAAAAAAATTCTTTTCCCACTCTTCATTCCAATCCCGATCTGCGATGTGTACTATCTCACTTATTTCCACTCCCTTATATTCAAAGCCGGCAACCAAAGCAGAAAGTTGTGCCTCATCAAAAAGCGGACTAGGTATATACCCCACAACACCGGCATCTATACATTCAAAACTTTCAAATCCATTATCTGCCAATAAAGCCACAAACAAATCTGAAGCAAATTCTTCGTGAAACGAAAAACTGAATTTCACTGCAATATATTCCATAATGCTATATTTTTTCGACAAATATATACAAAACTATCGAATACACAAATTATTCACATTATTTTATCACGTATTTCTCCATCTTCACTATATTTTCCAACATGCGCATTCCCCCTCCACACATTTGTCACATCGGATATTTTACCCTGGTGCTGGCACATGCCCTTATACTACAATAGCCAACCATCAGCATACTTTTTAGCCGATTATAAACACAAGCCATTCCACATTCCAAACAAAATATCCGCCATCCGATTGTCTCACTACATTCCTTTCCAACAAGTCTTTCCATATACACTTCTCCTCACGAATTTCCAACCCGCTTCTTTCATCTGCGTGATGATTCCACACAAAATCCTGCTTTTTAGCAGAAAATGTCATACACTAATTGGCAATACGCATAATATTCTTATATTTGCATAAGAAAACAACTGACAAAATAACTTATATTCATGACACACGCATTCAGAAGCATTCTAGTCATATCGTTCATTTTTACAGCCGTCTGCTGCCTACAGGCACAAAGCGCCTCTGAAGCTGACAATCTCTTCAACAACCGCCAATATACAGAAGCACTTGAGGTCTACAAGCAGTTGCTTCAAAAAACCCCATCCAGCGCACTCTACCGCTACCGCTATGCACGCTGCCTCTATGAAACAGGACAATGGGACGAATCCATCACGCAATTTGAAAAAGCAGGCGAACGATATGCACTGAGAAACTTCTATCTGGGCGAACTATACATATATGCCTATCGCTTTCAGGAATCCATAGATGCCTACAATAAATACAAAGCCAAGCTTGACAAGGATGACCCACGCCATGCACTCATAGAGCAAAACATCCAAAAAGCAATGACACTTGACAATTACATGCAGCGCACAGCCGAAATCATAATAGTTGACAGCATCATCATCGACAAAGATAAATTTCTCGATGCCTACAAGCTATCCATACAAGCGGGAAAACTATCAGCCAATTCCAACGCTACACAAATCACCTATACCAACCAACGAAACGACAGAAAACATTTTTCCATATTCGAAGACTCCACCTATTCCATCATGTCTTCACAAAAGCTGCTTGACAGCTGGAGCAAACCCACCCCACTCCCCAAAAACATCAACACCCACAACACCAATTATCCCTTCGTCATGTCAGACGGCATCACAATGTATTACGCAACCGACGGAGGCAATGACGGTATGGGAGGATATGACATTTACATCACCCGATACAACAGCGCCACAGATTCTTACCTCAATCCGGAAAATGTAGGTATGCCTGTCAATTCACCCTACAACGACTATATGCTGGCCATCGATGAAGTGAACAACATCGGATGGTTTGCTACCGACAGACGTCAGCCGGAAGGTAAGGTAATTGTCTATAGTTTCATACCGCAAACAGAAAAAAAATACATTAAAACCAACAATCAGGAATACCTCCGCAAAGCAGCCCAGCTACTCATCCATAAAACAGGAACGCCCAAAACAACCCTACCTGTTACCAGAAAAGATACTTCCAAACCAAAACCACAAACCGAGCGGAAACTAAACTTCCCCATCAATGCCACTACGGTCTATCATTCCATTGATGAATTCAAATCCGAGCAAGCCAAGCAACTTTTTACCCGCTACCTCACGCTTCAGGATTCGATAACCACTACACAGCAAACACTCAATCAATTACGCAAAGAATTTACCCAAGATAAAGAACAACAGTCACCATCTGCACAAAAAATCCTACAACTGGAAAAACTGACACTAAACATCAGACAGCAGACAAAGAAAACCGAATTGCAAATCCGCCAATTGGAAAACCAAGCCATCGGCAATACACCTCAGCCATAAAAGCGAACAAATTTGCAAAATCCGGAAATAATATATAAATTTGGAGGGATAATACTTTAAAATAACAACCCATGCTACTAATCCTCATTGTTGCACTGCTCGTCATTACGGCCCTGCTGCTTTTCATTGTCGAGCTATTCCTCATCCCCGGTATATCGATTGCCGGCATTGCAGCTACTCTATCCATGGCAGCTTCCGTCTATTTGGCCTATACACAAATCGGAGCACTGGCTGGTCACATCACGCTCTTTGCCAATATCATTATCATTGCACTTGCCATCTATTTCTTCCTCAAAAGCAAAACACTGGACAAGATGGCCCTCAAAACCAAAATTGATACCAAAATAGACCTCATACAGAACAATCTGAAGGTTGGACAACAAGGCACCACTATCTCACGGCTTGCACCCATGGGAAAAATTCTCATTGACGGGAAACCATTTGAAGCACGCTCACAAGGTGAATTCATACCCGAAGACACAACGATCGTCATCATTGCTATTGATGGCAACATAGCTACTGTAAAAGAAATCTAACCACTTAATCACAAACAATATGCTACTATTTGAAATCATCTTTTTTGCGATTATCGCAGTTCTGCTCATCATTTTTTTCTATTATGTACCCTTCCTTTTGTGGATTTCGGCAAAAGTATCAGGCGTGAGTATCTCACTCATACAACTGTTTCTCATGCGTATACGTAAAGTGCCGCCCCACAAAATCGTAGCCTGCATGATTGAAGCACACAAAGCCGGAATCAGTGAAGTAAAACGCGATGGACTCGAAGCACACTACCTCGCCGGCGGACACATTGAACGTGTCGTACATGCCCTCGTTTCCGCCAACAAGGCCAACATTGACCTCTCGTTCCAAATGGCAACAGCCATCGACCTAGCAGGACGCGATGTATTTGAAGCTGTGCAAATGTCAGTCAATCCGAAAGTCATCGACACGCCACCCGTCACCGCAGTAGCCAAAGACGGCATTCAGCTTATTGCCAAAGCACGTGTCACAGTAAGAGCCAATATCAAGCAACTCGTAGGAGGTGCCGGTGAAGATACCGTACTCGCCCGTGTCGGCGAAGGCATCGTATCCTCCATCGGCTCAAGCGATTCACACAAATCCGTACTTGAAAATCCTGACTCCATCTCCAAACTCGTACTCCGCAAGGGACTTGATGCAGGAACGGCATTTGAAATCCTTTCCATCGATATTGCCGACATAGATATAGGTAAGAACATTGGAGCACAGCTGCAAATGGACCAGGCCGAAGCCGACAAAAACATTGCACAAGCCAAAGCCGAAGAAAGACGTGCCATGGCAGTTGCCCTAGAACAGGAAATGAAAGCCAAAGCACAAGAAGCGCGTGCTAAAGTGATAGAAGCCGAAGCTGAAGTACCCAAAGCCATGTCTGAAGCATTCCGCAACGGCAATCTCGGCATCATGGACTACTATCGCATGAAAAATATCGAAGCCGACACATCCATGAGAGATGCTATCGCCAGACCGGCCAATACAACAGCCAACAACAAAAACAACAAATAATGAAAAAATTAGCTGCCTGGATATTGCATAAATTAGGGTGGACACTCATCAACAACGCAGACGACGTACCACAATGCGTCATCTGCGTTGCTCCACACACCAGTAACTGGGACTTTCTTATCGGAAAACTCTATTACACCGCATTGGGGCAAAACGCTTCTTTCCTCATGAAAAAGGAATGGTTTATATTCCCTCTCGGATTTTTCTTTCGCAAAATAGGTGGAGTGCCCGTTGACAGAAGCCGAAAAACATCCATCACCGACCAAATGGCACACAGGTTCCAGCAATCGGACCATTTCAAGCTTGCCGTCACACCAGAAGGAACACGCAAAAGAAATCCAGACTGGAAAAAAGGTTTCTATTACATCGCTATCAAGGCCCATGTACCCATACAACTGGCCTACATTGATTATGCAAAAAAAGAAGTCGGCATACAAGAAACCTTCCTGCCCACAGGCAACGAACAAAAAGATATAGCCTATATCAAAAACTTCTACAAAGACAAAACCGGGAAAAAACCGGAAAATTTTGCCATCTGACATCAATCTACGAACAACTTTAATACGGACTATTATGAAAAAGACTCTTCTTCTCTGCCTGCTGGCAGCAAGTTTCACCGCCTGCCAACAAAACAACAACACCCAAGCTGCCGTCGCCGAACAAGCGACTAAACCATCAACGCCCCTACAGGTTGTCAACGACACCATACATTTAGTGCAACCCGACACAACGCTCACTACTACTCTCATGCACACGCTGAGCCACAGAAGCTCCATCAGGGAGTATGCACAAACACAACTCGACAATGAAACACTTTCCACTCTGCTTTGGGCTGCCAACGGAATCAACCGTCCTGAAAATGGCAAACGTACCGCTCCCTCAGCGGTCAACGCACAAGACATAGTCCTCTACGTTACAATGGATATGGGTACATTCGTCTATTTGCCTAAAGAGCACGCATTGCAACTTGTGTGCACAACCGACCTACGCAAAGCAGTAGCACACACACAAGATTTTGCAGCCGTTGCGCCTCTTTCCATTATCCTCGTCAGCGACCTCACCAAGTTCCCGTTTGACGACCCACAGCGTGCCACACTTCTCGGAGCAATGGATGCTGGCTATGTATCACAAAACATCTACCTCTACTGTGCAGCAGACAATCTGGCAACAGTAGCACGCGGCACAATGGACAAAGCTGCCATACAACAAGCCTTGCAGCTCACCGACAAGCAAATTCCGATGCTTAACCACCCTGTTGGTTATATAAAATAGATGGTTACACAAAACCTATAAAAAACGGGCGCACACAAGTACGTCCGTTTTTTAGGTCCTCATATTTTTCACAACAAATTACACAAGTTGTCTCAAACTTTCTGATATAAAAATGAATCCGTTCCCCATAAGGGAAACGGACTCATTTTTCTCTGCAACTCTCAGCTTATACTTTCGTTGCAAAAGTTTCTATTTCTATAATCCCTTTTCTTACATTTCCCATTTCTCACAGCTAGCTACCAGGTCATCAAAACAATGTATCTGGCTCTTGGCTTGAACACTGGCAATCTGATTATGTACAGCTTCGTCATAGGTCTCCTCTTCCACATCACGGATTACACCCATGGCAATCGGCATATCCGGTCCTGTCATCATAGCCAGCTTATAGTGCAAAGTTGGATCTTGTTCATGAGCATCGTGTACAAGAATGTCCTTTTCTGTTACGCCATTCTCTCCAATGGTCACTACTTTCAAATTCCAACCATCAATTACTAGTCCTTTATCTCTATTCGCACCGAAAATCATCGGCTTACCATGTTCCAACACGATAGTACGGTCTGCACGGTTTTCCCTATCGGAAATCCAGCTATGAGCACCATTGTTGAATATCACACAATTTACCAGACATTCCACTACAGAAAGTCCTTTATGGCGTGCTGCTGCCACCATGCAATCCTGCGTTGTCTTCACGTCTACGTCCAATGTACGGGCAAAGAATGTACCGCGCGCGCCAAAGGTCAATTCAGCAGGACGGAACGGACGTTCCACCGTGCCAAAGGGAGATGATTTGGTAATTGCCCCTTTCTTGCTTGTCGGAGAATATTGACCTTTTGTCAAACCATATATCTGGTTATTGAACATGATTACATTCAAATCCACATTACGACGCACACTGTGAATAAAGTGATTACCGCCAATGGCCAAACAGTCACCATCACCCGTCATCTGCCACACTGTCAAGTCAGGACGAGATGTCTTCACACCTGTGGCTATCGCTGCACCACGGCCATGAATCGTATGAAAACCATACGTATTCAAATAATATGGCATACGTGACGAGCAGCCAATACCTGAAATCACTGCTGTTTGCGAAGGGGCTATCCCCACTTCGGCCATAGCCTTCTGCAATGCGTTTACGATGGCATGATCACCACATCCCGGACACCAACGCACATATTGGTCGCTTTTAAAATCTGCTGGGCTAAACATATCTATCTTATTTTTTAAAGGTTCGTAATTAATGGTTATTTCAACAATGACTCAAAGCACTCTTCCAGTTCATGAACTGTAAACGGTTGGCCTTCCACCTTGTTATATTGATGGAAATGAACGCCTTCCACTTTTGTGCGAAGATAGGTTGCAAATTGACCCGTGTTCAGTTCGCATACAACAGCTTTCGGATATTGGCGAATGATTTCCGCCGTGTTCTTCGGAAGCGGATTGATGTAATTGAAGTGAGCCAAAGCTATACGCCTGCCTTTCTTGTTCAAGTGGTCAACGGCACTCAACAGATGACCACGTGTACTACCCCAACCTATTACCAGCAAATCAGCATCATTTACACAACCTTCCACCTGCAAATCAGGTACCACTTCCGCTACACGTGCCACTTTCTCTGCACGTGCGTCCACCATGCGCTGGTGATTTTTCGGGTCAGTAGAAATACTGCCTTTCACATAGTCTTTCTCCAGACCACCGTTGCGGTGTTCAAATCCTTCACGTCCTGGAATAGCCCAATAGTGAATCTTCGTTTCCTCATCACGGGAAGTTGCCTTCATTTTGCCCTTCATTTCTTCTGGAGCGTAATAAGGCGAAATAGGAGCCAGCTCTGCCAACTTTGGCAATTTCCACAAGGATGTTCCGTTTGCCAAGAAAGTATCAGTCAGCAATATCACTGGAGTCATATGTTCCAAAGCCAGTTTACCGGCCATATATGCATAATGGAAACAGTTGTCAGGCGTACTGGCGGCAATAACTACGCATGGACTCTCACCGTTACGTCCATACAATGCCTGCAACAGGTCAGTCTGTTCGGTTTTGGTTGGCAAACCGGTTGATGGGCCTCCACGCATTACATCCACCAATACCAACGGGAGTTCTGCCATCACAGCCAATCCCAATGCCTCTGACTTCAAGGCCAAACCAGGACCCGAAGTGCTCGTAGCCGCCAAATTACCAGCAAACGACGCACCGATAGCCGTACAGATACCTGAAATTTCATCTTCAGCCTGAACCACAATTGCTCCCACATCCTTGCGGGCAGCCAATTCATGCATGATGTCAGTTGCCGGTGTTATAGGATAACTACCCAAAAACAGCTTCAATCCAGCCTTTTCAGCAGCTGCAATCAAACCCCAGGCAGTTGCCTTATTTCCGTTGATACTCGTATACTCACCATGCGCCAATTCTTGCGTCTTGTTCACATGGAACGTACTGATGTTCAAATGGATATTGCTTGCATAGTTATATCCGTCGGTCAACACCTTCACATTTGCTTTCAGCAAATCGGGTTTCTTGCCGAACTTATTGCCAAGGAAATGAATAGCTTGTTCTATAGGTCGGTTAAACAGCCAACATACAACACCCAAAGCAAACATGTTCTTGCAACGTACCACCGACTTATTGTCCATTCCGAAATCGGCCAAACTCTCTTTCGTCAGACTCGTCAATGCAACAGGAACAATCTGGATAGTGTCCGATAATCCCAATTCTTCATAAGGATTTTCCGTTTTGTATTCAGCCTTTTCCAAGTCTTTTTTCGTGAATGAGTCAGCATCAACAATCAGCACACCCATACGCTTCAGACCCTTGGCATTCACCTTGAGTGCTGCCGGATTCATGGCCACCAGCACATCGGCTTCATCGCCTGGCGTATATACCTTTTCTGCACCTAAATGCACCTGGAAACCAGATACACCCCCAAGCGTTCCTTGTGGAGCACGAATCTCTGCCGGAAAATCCGGAAACGTGGAAATCTCGTTCCCTAAAATAGCCGACAAATTAGAAAACAACGTTCCGGTAAGTTGCATACCGTCACCCGAGTCTCCCGAAAAACGGATAACCACATTATCGGTATCCGTCACCTTAACTGTTTGTTTGTCCATAGTATCACTAATATTTCGCAGAATAGACTTTCCTAACGTAAACATCAAAGCCTACTTTGCTGTTAAATTCCATTTAATTGTTGATATATGTTTTATTAATTCTGTTTCTATGTCAGTTTTTTATATCTAATACGTTTCGGAGTCGCCGCATCCTCTCCCAGACGCATGCGCTTGTTTGCCTCATATTCCGAATAACTGCCTTCAAACACAAATACCTGTGAATTTCCTTCAAAGGCTATAATGTGTGTACATATACGGTCCAAAAACCAGCGGTCGTGACTAATCACCACTGCACACCCGGCGAAAGCTTCCAAGCCTTCTTCCAGTGCTCGCAGCGTGTTCACATCTATGTCATTTGTCGGTTCGTCAAGCAGCAACACATTCGCTTCCGATTTTAAGGTCAGCGCCAAATGCAACCGGTTACGTTCTCCACCCGACAAGACCCCACACAACTTCTCCTGGTCTCCACCCGTAAAGTTGAAGCGGGCCAAATAGGCACGTGCATTGATTTCCCTTCCGCCCACACGGATAAACTCGGTTCCTCCCGACACGGTTTGAAATACTGTCTTGTTCGGGTCAATTCCAGAGTGGGTTTGGTCCACATAACCGATTTTCACCGTTTCTCCCACCTCAAATGTACCGGCATCGGCTTTCTCCAATCCCATAATCATACGGAACAAGGTTGTCTTTCCTGCACCGTTCGGCCCAATTACACCTACTATACCATTGGGAGGCAGTGTAAAGTTCAGATGTTCAAACAGCAATCGATCACCAAACGATTTTGCCACATCGATGGCCTCGATTACCTTATTGCCCAAACGTGGACCGTTCGGAATAAAAAGCTCCAATTTTTCCTCACGCTCTTTCTGGTCTTCGTTAAGCAAGCGGTCATAAGCTTCCAAACGAGCTTTACCTTTAGCATGACGGGCTTTCGGCGCCATTCTCACCCATTCCAATTCACGTTCCAAAGTTTTTCTACGCTTGCTGGCCTGCTTCTCTTCCATAGCCAAACGGGCAGTCTTCTGCTCCAACCACGAACTATAGTTGCCTTTCCATGGTATACCTTCACCACGGTCAAGCTCCAATATCCATCCCGCTACATTGTCCAGGAAATAGCGGTCGTGCGTAACTGCAATTACGGTGCCGTCATATTGGTGCAAATGTTGCTCCAACCATTCTACCGATTCTGCATCCAAATGGTTTGTTGGCTCATCAAGCAGCAAAATATCCGGTTTCTGAAGCAACAAGCGGCACAAAGCCACACGACGCCGCTCGCCACCTGACAAATTTTTTATCAACGCATCCTCGTCCGGGCAACGCAGAGCATCCATAGCACGCTCCAGACGGTTATCTATATTCCACGCATCGGCATGGTCCAACAAATCCTGCAATTCTCCCTGACGTGCCAGCAATTTGTCAAAATCAGCATCCGGTTCAGCAAACTGCGCATTTACATTGTCAAACTCTGCCAACAAATCCATAATGGGCTGTACTCCCTCTTGCACAACTTCTTTCACCGTCTTTTCTGGGTCTAATTTGGGCTCCTGTTCCAAATATCCAACGGAATATCCCGGTGAGAACACCACTTCACCCTGATACGATTTATCCAATCCGGCAATTATCTTCAGCAAGGTCGATTTTCCCGAACCATTCAAACCGATAATACCTATCTTTGCCCCGTAGAAAAAGGACAAGTAAATATTATTCAACACTTTCTTCTGTTGGTTAAAGGTTTTACTAACCCCCACCATCGAGAAAATTATCTTCTTGTCATCAGCCATCTTTCGTTTTGTTAGTTGTTCTACACATGCAATGCCGCAAATGTAGGAAAAAACTTTGATATACAAAGGGATTAGGCAAACTTTCAATTCGAAATGTAAACCACGCACAAAACGCACATTTTACATCACTTTACGTTTCAATTTTGCCTTCAATATTCTCTTTTGTTTACATTTTGCAACTGTCATCCACAGCAATCCATCATATCAAGAAGTTAAAAAAACTTTTTTCCTTACAAAACGGCCTCCACACACAAAAAAGGTGTATCAAAAACATCCGTTCTGATACACCCCGTGTTTCAATCAGCATAAGCATTATGCTTTCTGCATCGTTTTTTCTTCTAGGTTCAACTCATTGTGCTGTCTGTCATAAAACTTATAATCCAAAAATCCCAATGACTGCGATGGCACTATATGTATTTTGCCGAACTTGCGCCGCCACTGACGTTTTATGGTGTGCAGCCATCCCTTTGTGATGTAGGCGTATACGTAGGGATGTACATACAAAACTATCTTGCTGCCGAATTTTTCCACATAATCAGCAATTATGTGCTCCAATTCATCGGTAAACAACACTGACGGCTGAATCTTGCCCTTTCCGTGACATACGGGACAAGTCTCCGTCACATCCACATCAATAACAGGTCTTACACGCTGACGCGTAATCTGCATCAATCCGAACTTGCTCAGGGGCAATATATTGTGTTTAGCTCGGTCATGCTCCATCAAGTCCCGCATATGGTCAAACAACGCTTGTTTGTGTTCAGCCGTATGCATATCTATGAAATCTATGACTACAATTCCACCCATATCGCGTAAACGCAACTGATGGGCTATTTCCTCGGCAGCAGCCATATTCACCTCAAAAGCATTCGCTTCTTGATCATTGCCCGCCTTCGAGCGGTTTCCGCTGTTCACATCAATCACATGCAGTGCTTCCGTGTGTTCTATAATTAGATAGGCGCCATTCTTGAATGATACAGTTTTGCCAAATCCCGTCTTTAACTGTTTCGTTATCGCAAAATTGTCAAATATCGGCAATTCACCTTTATACAACGACACAATATTCTGACTTTCAGGGGCTATCAGTCCTATATAATCCTTTATCTCCTGATATACCTCTTCTTCATTCACATAGATGTGGTCAAAGGTTGGATTAAACAAATCTCTGATGATGCCTATCGTACGTCCAATCTCTTCTGTAATCAGCGATACGCTCGGAGCTTTCTGAAGCTTCGCCACCGAATCCTCCCAACGCTTCACGAGTACACGGAGTTCATTGTCCAGCTCGGCCACTTTCTTGTCTTCTGCCACGGTTCGCACTATCACGCCATAGCCTTTCGGCTTTACGCTCTGAACCAGCTGACGCAAACGGGCACGTTCTTGCTCACTACTGATTTTACTAGAAACCGACACCTTCTCGGCAAATGGAATCAACACCAAGTATCGGCCCGCAATAGAAATCTCAGCTGTCAATCGCGGCCCCTTCGTTGAAATAGGTTCCTTGGCTACTTGTACCAACAATTCCTGACCGACTTTCAACACATCACCTATCATACCGTTCTTTTCCAAGTCCGGATATGTTTTGGCCTTTGTCATCAACGGCATACGTTTCTTGTCCGACACCGCCTGCAATGTGTAATTATACAGCGTATTGAATGTTGAACCTAAATCCAAATAGTGCAGGAAAGCGTCTTTGCCATAGCCGATGTCTACAAACGCTGCATTCAATCCGGGCATTATTTTTTTTACCCGTCCATAGTAAATGTTGCCCACAGCATACACTTGTTCACGCACCTCCTTGTTCATCTCGACAAGTCGGCCGTCTTCCAGCAGCGCAATAGAAATCTCTTTGGGTTGGACATCAACCACTAATTCACTGTTCACTACTTTCTTAGGTTTTTATAGATACGGAATGGGTCTTACGCCTACTACCCATTTGTGCCCGTATCCGAGTTAATTAACAAACAAAAAACAAACTTACAACAATCGTTGTTTATAAGCTTGTTTTTTGCAATAGCCTGAGGCTGCTAAACCAGACTATTTTTTCTTGTGTCTGTTTTTACGCAGTCTTTTTTTACGCTTGTGCGTAGACATTTTATGTCTCTTATGTTTCTTTCCGTTTGGCATAATATTATGTTTTTAGAAATGTGATATTACTTAACCTGAGATACAAAAGTTTTTGCAGGCTTGAATGCCGGTATATTATGTTCCGGTATAATGATTGTTGTATGTTTTGAGATGTTACGTGCTGTCTTCTGTGCACGTTTCTTAACGATAAAACTACCAAAGCCTCTCAAATAGACATTCTCATTTCTTGCCAATGTCTCTTTTACGCTATCCATAAAAGCCTCAACTGTCGTCAACACCGTTGCTTTGTCTATTCCTGTGTTCTTGGCAATTTCATTTACAATTTCTGCTTTAGTCATTGCTGTAAGGATTAATGATTTATACTTTATTATTTTCTACTTTACTTCTTTTTTATGTTCCTCAAAACGGGTTGCAAATATACGGCTTTAATTTCTGATTAGAAAACATTTAACCGCTTTTTTTGAGCCCTTTCCATTAGGAATCGACCTTATTTACTAATAATCAAACACTTACATATGAAAAACTTTTTTCACCTTTCACCATCATTGGCTCCTATCCTCTTATAAATTAAAGGAATATACCATGTATCATAATTTCCCTTCTTTCACTACCTTTGCCCCCGAAATTTCATAAACAGCATGAAAAAGGAACGCAACAACAATCTTACGCAAGGAAGTATCACGCCAGCGATACTTCGCTTTTCCCTTCCCTTCATCCTCGGCAATCTCCTCCAACAATGCTACAACATCACCGATACATTTATTGTAGGACGCGTACTCGGACCTGAGGCACTTGCTGCAGTAGGCTCTTCTTATGCGCTCATGATTTTTGTCACATCCATCTTCATAGGTCTATGCATGGGCAGCGGAGCTGTCATTTCTATGCTTTACGGGAGCAACAATCATGGCGAGATGAAACAAAATATCTTTGCATCCATCGTCATTATCAGCACTGTTACGCTCACACTCAATGTCATCGGTATCACTTGCCTTAAGCCTATCATACATTTGCTTCAAACACCACCTGAACTCTTCGAACTCACATACGATTATCTGTTTATCATCTTCTGTGGAATGTTCCCCGTCTGCATTTATAATTTTTATGCTTTCATGTTGCGGGCCATCGGTGATTCCACTACCCCTCTCATATTTCTGGCTCTATCAGTAGTACTTAATATTCTACTCGATTTGCTTTTTATTATCGGTTTCAACGGAGGCATTGAAGGAGCTGCATGGGCTACGGTCATCTCACAAGCCCTGGCTGCACTTGCCCTCATGCTCTACACTAACAAATATTATCCTCAACTAAAACTCAAAGCAGAAGACCTCAAATGCAGCACACATGCACTCCGACACATCACGGCCCACTCTCTCCTTACATGTACACAACAATCTGTCATGAACTTCGGCATCCTCATGATTCAAGGCCTTGTCAACAGCTTTGGCACCGCTATCATGGCAGCTTTTGCTGCCGCTGTTAAAATAGATTCTTTTGCCTACATGCCCGTACAAGACTTTGGAAATGCGTTCTCTACGTTCATTGCTCAAAATTTCGGAGCTAACCAAACCAAACGTATTCGGAAAGGCATGAAAAGTGCCTTTCTGCTGGTCAGCCTCTTCAGCATAATCATTTCCTTCATCGTTTTTATTACTGCCCCTCAGCTTATGAGCATTTTCATACAACAAGCACACACAGACATTATTCAAATAGGAACAGAATATCTCCGTATTGAAGGCACTTTCTATATCGGCATCGGCTGGCTATTTCTTCTTTACGGGATTTTCCGTGCTATTGACTGGCCGGCCATGTCGCTTGTTCTCACTATCATATCGCTCGGTACCAGGGTAATACTGGCTTATACGCTTGCCCCAATACCTGCTTTTTCCTACCACGCCATCTGGTGGTCTGTACCCATAGGCTGGTTTCTCGCCGATTTCATCGGTTTCATCGTACTGTACCGCCTGCGCAGAAAACTTGCCAAGCAACAACCCTAACAGAAAATTTGCCACTCCGCTCCCCTTGCATTATCTTTGCAGTTTAAAATAAATGGTTTAATGGAAAATATATACGAATTGTCCGAAAACATCGACACTTCCATTTTCTATGGGGTCAACAATGCCAACATGATTTTATTGAAAGAGCTTCATGCCAATATCCGCATAGTAGCCAGAGGTAACCTTATCAAACTTAATGGCAACGTTGAAGACATTGAAAACTGCAGAAAAGACCTACAAAAACTGGAGAAGCATTGTCTGCAATACAATACCCTTAATGAAGAAACCATCCGAACCCTTGTGAAAGGTGACAAAATCAATGCAACTCTACCCAACAATCTCATTCTGCACGGAACGAATGGTAAATCCATCACGGCACGAACAACCAACCAGCAAAAACTGGTTGAGGCTTTCCAAAAGAACGACCTTCTTTTTGCCATAGGTCCAGCCGGTTCCGGAAAAACCTACACAGCCATTGCTCTTGCCGTCAAAGCACTAAAGAACAAAGAAGTTAGACGCATCATACTCAGCCGTCCAGCAGTAGAAGCCGGTGAGAAACTCGGTTTCCTGCCTGGCGACATGAAAGAGAAAATAGACCCTTACCTACAACCGCTCTATGATGCGCTACAAGACATGATTCCACCGGCAAAACTTCAGGAATACATGGGAAACGGAACCATACAGATTGCACCGCTCGCTTTCATGAGAGGACGCACGCTCGGTGATGCCGTGGTGATTCTCGACGAAGCACAAAACACCACCATACCACAAATCAAGATGTTCCTTACACGTATGGGACTCAATACCAAAATCATTGTTACCGGTGACATGACACAGATTGACCTGCCTGTACAGCAAAAGTCGGGACTCATCGACGCACTTGATGTACTCAAAGGGATTGACGGCATAGCACGCATTGATTTCAATCAAAAGGACATCGTACGCCACAAGCTTGTACAGCAAATCGTTATGGCCTATGATAAAACAGGAAGAGAAAAAACGGCACTAAAAAAATCAAAGAAAGAACAAGCTAAATAAATGGAAAAGGAAGGACAAATACCAACCGCAACCAACGGCACAGAGGATAAAGGTATTGAAGTTATTGGAGCACGTGTCCATAATCTGAAAAATATTTCAGTCAACATACCACACAACGCACTCACCGTCATCACCGGACTCAGCGGAAGCGGAAAATCATCACTTGCTTTCGACACCATTTTTGCGGAAGGACAAAGAAGATACATAGAAACATTCTCGTCTTATGCCCGAGGCTTTCTCGGTAATCTTGAACGGCCAGATGTTGACAAAATCAGCGGACTCAGTCCCGTCATTTCCATAGAACAGAAAACAACCAATAAAAATCCCCGTTCCACCGTAGGAACAACCACTGAAATATACGACTTCCTGCGTCTGCTCTTTGCTCGTGCCGGCGTTGCCTATTCCTATGCCACTGGTGAAAAAATGGTCAAATATACCGAAGAACAAATTGTTGACCTTATCATCAGCGAATATGCCAACAAGAAAATCTATCTGCTCGCACCACTTGTTAAGAACCGCAAAGGGCATTACAAGGAATTGTTTGAACAGATTCGCAAAAAAGGCTATATGAACGTGCGGGTTGATGGTGAGATACGCGAATTGACCTTTGGAATGAGGGTTGACAGATACAAAAACCACAACATTGAAGTGGTGGTTGACAAACTCGTGGTCAATGAAAAGGACCGTCAACGTCTCAAAGACTCTCTTGCACAAGCCATGCAACAGGGGAACGGCATCATCATGGTACAGGAATTCGGACAAGATACACACCGTTTCTTCAGCCGATCACTCATGTGCCCGACAACCGGTATCTCCTACAACGAACCGGCACCACACAATTTCTCTTTCAACTCTCCACAAGGTGCATGTCCCCATTGCAAGGGACTCGGCTATATCAATCAGATTGATATAGACAAAATCATACCCAACAAGAAAGCCAGCATTTACAACGGAGGTATAGAACCACTCGGAAAATACAAAAATGCTACCATATTCTGGCAAATCAAGGCCATTCTTGAAAAATACGGCTGCGACATCAAAAGCCCCATTGAAGACCTGCCCGAAGAAGCCATACAGGAAATCATGAACGGTAGCGATGAACCCATACATATCAAAAATGCGGCACTCGGCAATTCCAATTATTTCCTCAACTATGAAGGCATTCTCAAATACATAGAAATGCAACAGGAAAATGCCATAAGATCAGCTGAACAGAAATGGGCAGGACAATACTCCAAGCAAGTTGTCTGCCCCACCTGCAAGGGAGCAAGACTCAAAATAGAATCCCTCCATTTCAGAATCGGCGATAAAAACATTGCTGAGCTGGCTGCCATGGACATTACTGAATTGCTGGACTACCTTAACGCTGTTGAGCCTACACTTACAGAGAAGCAACAGCAAATAGCACGTGAAATACTAAAGGAAATCAGAAGCCGACTTGGCTTCATGATTGATGTAGGACTGCAATATCTTTCGCTCAACAGAAGTTCACAAAGCCTTTCAGGAGGAGAAAGCCAACGCATCCGACTTGCCACACAAATCGGTTCACAGCTTGTCAATGTCCTTTATATCCTCGACGAGCCAAGCATCGGATTACATCAACGCGATAATTACCGTCTCATCAAATCGCTCAAACAGTTGCGCGACTCAGACAATACGGTCATTGTAGTGGAACACGATGAGGCCATCATGCGACAAGCCGACTATATAATAGACATAGGCCCCAAAGCAGGAAGACTCGGCGGAAACATCGTATTTGCGGGTACACCGGCTGAAATGCTCCGTACAAACACGCTCACAGCTTCCTATCTCAATCGAACCAAACGTATCATGCCACGCAATGAACTACGTCAGGGCAACGGACACGTTATCACACTGATTGGAGCAACAGGCAACAACCTCAAGAATATTACGGTAGAATTCCCGCTTGGCAAAATGATTTGTATCACGGGTGTTTCCGGCAGTGGAAAATCCAGTTTGGTCAATGGTACACTCTACCCAATACTTAGCCACCATTTTTACCGCTCACAACAAGAACCACTACCCTACACTTCCATTAGTGGACTCGAATTCATCGACAAAGTGGTACAAATGGACCAAAGCCCTATCGGACGCACCCCACGGTCAAATCCAGCCACGTATACAGGCGTTTTCAATGAAATACGCAACCTATTTGCTTCCATGCCGGAAGCCAAGATAAGGGGCTACAAGCCAGGACGTTTCTCTTTCAACACTGCTGGTGGACGCTGTGAAACCTGCAGTGGAAACGGTTACAGAACCATTGAAATGAACTTCCTGCCTGATGTCTACATTCCCTGCGAAACCTGTCATGGGAAACGATATAACAGGGAAACGCTTGAGGTCCGTTTCAAAGGAAAATCCATTGCTGATGTACTTGACATGACCATCAACCAGGCTGTTGAGTTCTTTGAAAACCAGCCATCCATACTCAATAAAATCAAAACCTTACAGGAAGTAGGCTTAGGCTACATCAAATTGGGTCAACCCAGCACCACACTATCAGGTGGTGAAAGCCAACGCGTCAAACTAGCTACCGAGCTCTCGAAACGTGACACGGGAAAAACACTCTATATACTCGATGAACCTACCACCGGCCTTCATTTTGAAGACATCAATGTATTGCTCGGTGTACTCAACAAACTTGCCGACAAGGGCAATACAATCATCATTATCGAACACAACATGGATGTCATCCGTTGTGCCGACCATATCATCGACATCGGCCCGGAAGGTGGACGCAACGGCGGTCAGATTGTGGCAGTCGGGACACCACAGGAAATAGCCTCCAACCCCAACAGCATCACAGGTCTATACCTCAAACAGGAGATGGAATAACCCCATCTCCTACCCTATATTGGGAAGGTACTTTCTCCCATATTCCAACCCATTTCCAACAACGCCATTAGAAAACGAAAAAAGGATGCGTCGCAACACATCCTTTTATATATGATTTGGCACAAAAGGCCAGTCCTATCCTACAATCGCATCCCAGCGTATGTAAAGCAAAGTACTCACGCTAATAAGAATCCACAACAGCACACCCTGTATCAATGGGCGAACACCCACCTGTTTCAACACATTTCTTGACAAAGAGGCACCAATAAAGAACAAGGTAACAGTCAAAGACTTCTTAGCCAACGAGTTAATAGCTGTCCCAATTTCTTCACCATATGGTATATTTGACAACACATACGTGTTCACTACCATCGCCAAAATAAAGAAGAAAATGAACCATGGTATGTTAATGCTTTTGTCATTGCTGCGGAAGATAAATGCCGTTACCAATGCCAATGGAATAATCCACAATGCACGGGTTAGCTTAACCGTCGTTGCAACCTCCAAAGCTTCAGGTCCATAAGCAGCACCAGCTCCAACCACAGAACTCGTATCGTGAATGGCAATGGCAGCCCACAAGCCAAACTCATGTTGGGTCAAATCCAACAAATGACCAATGGGTGGAAAAATAAACAAAGCTATTGCATTCAATATAAATATAGTTCCCAAAGCTACCGACATGGAACTTTCCTTTGCATTGATTACCGGACCAACTGCAGCGATAGCACTACCACCACAAATAGCAGTACCCGAGCTTACCAGATAAGAAGTCTCCTTGTCCACCTTACATACCTTGCGTCCGATAACCCAGCCCAGTAGCATGGTACCAATTACCGATACAACTGTAAAAGCCATGCCATCCTTGCCTGAAGCCAAAGAAGCGTGAAGGTTCATTCCAAATCCTAAACCAACCACCGAATATTGCAATAACTTCTTCGACATAATATGATTAAACTTCGGATATGGTTGTCCGAAAATAAGGGCATATGCCAGACCAATAAACAATGCTACTCCAGGAGAAATCCAAGACACATAAGGTTGCAACACGGGAATGTACCCCAACAATAATCCTATGGTTATCAACACTGCCAAAGACACGTAAATAGGCTTGTCATAAGCCTGCAACTTTGATATTTTTTTTGTCATGTTACTACCTTTATTTTAACTTCATTCAAACTTGCAACTGTTCACACAGATGACAAAAGCTTATCGAAAAATTAATATTTCCCATTTAAGCCAAAAAAAAGGATGGTAACTGCACCATCCTTTTTGCAGAACTATATACTAAGTGTTTTTATTCGTTTTCTTTCTGGTCTTCCTTTGCAAAATCCGGGTCTACCAAAATACGGCCGCAATATTCACAAACAATGACTTTCTTGCGTGAACGAATGTCCAACTGACGCTGAGCCGGAATCTTGTTCATACATCCACCACAAGCATCACGGTCAACAGTAACAACTGCCAGACCATTACGAGCATTTTTACGGATACGTCTGAAAGCAGTCAACAAACGTTCTTCAATCTGGCTTTCCACTTCTTTTGCCTGCTCACGTAATTGTTCCTCTTCCTGCTTGTTTTCCGAAATAATCTCATCCAACTCAGACTTCTTGTGTTCCAAATCTTGAGTACGTTCAACAATCTTATCTTTTGATTCTGCCAACTCATTGCGACGGCTCTCCAAAGAGGCCGTATATTCACGTATACGCTTATTGCTAAGTTCGATTTCCAGAGTCTGGAACTCTATTTCTTTCGAAAGATTTTCGTATTCACGACTGTTGCGCACATTCTCCTGCTGTTCTTTATATTTCTCTATCTTAGCATTTGCATCCACAATAGCCGCTTTCTTTGCAACAATATCTTTCTCCATACGGGCAATATCGTCCTGGATTTTAGTTACACGGGTTTCAAGTCCCTTTATCTCATCTTCCAAGTCCTTCACTTCCAATGGGAGTTCACCTCTCAAATCACGGATTTTATCAATGGTTGAAGACAATTGTTGCAATTTATACAACGCTCTCAGTTTGTCCTCAATGGTGAGTTCTTTTTCAGTTGTCGATTCTTTCGTCATAAGTATATGTATTTTAATATTCTATAGCTTACAAATAATGGACTGGCGTCCGGTCAGTTTCTGCATAATGGATTGCAAAGGTAGGAATTTTTTTCGAAATAATCTCATACAAAAGCTCTTTGGCATATTGCTCACTTTCATAATGACCTATATCGGCTATTATTATTCGTTTTTCCGCACGGAAGAAATCATGATATTTAAAATCTGCCGACAAGAACAATTCCGCTCCCTGCCTGATAGCCTCTTCCAACAAGAAGCCACCCGCTCCGCCACACAAAGCAATCTTGCTTATGGGCTTATTCCCCAGCAAATCTGTATATCGAAGCGATGGTGCTTTAAAAACCCGCTTTATATGTTCCAACAATTGCAATACCGGGAGGGGCTGCGGCAAATAACCAATCATTCCACTCCCTTCATGAGGATATTTTTCCAAAACTGACAACACTTTCGTTTGCTGCAGTGAGAGCTTTTGGGCCATGCGGTGACTCACCCCCTGCGACCAATTGTCCAAACTTGTATGCGCTGAATAAATGGCCATATCGTGTTTTACAGCCTTCCACAGACACCTTTCCTGACTGTTGCTGTCACACAGGTGTTTTACTCCGTTGAACATTAATGGATGATGCGAAATAATCAGATGGCAATCTTTACGGATAGCCTCATCCACAATATCCTCAGTTACATCCACACACAAGAGTGCACTATCCACATTCATATCAGGCTTGCCCACTTGCAATCCAGAATTGTCCCATTCCTCCTGATAATAAAGGGGTGCACATGCTTCTATGGCCGCTATAATGTCACCCAGCAACATAACTATGCTTCCTTTGATGTTTCCTTGGCTGGTTCTTCCAAACTGAAATCGGTCAGATTGTTCTTAACCAATAAATTATACCAAGTTATTAATTTACGGATATCACTGGGATATACGCGGTCTCTATCAAAATTAGGCAGCACTTCTGCAAAATAGGCTTGCAGTTCCTGCTTGGTGCTTTTCTTCAAATCCAGCGTGCAAATCTGTGCATTCTCTTTGTTTTTCAAACTCTCCAACACCTGAGCCAATGGCACATCTTCTCCATCATCGGTAAACATCGAGATATCGCCCAATGAAACTATCTTGTCCCGTGCATGAGTTGGCATTCTCTTGCCGTCAAGCAAACTCTCCACAATCAACATATTGTTACCACGTGACACCAGTTTATATAACCCAGGTCTACCAGTTATCGATAAAATCTCTTTCAGCATAGCGTTCTGTCTCTAAATTAATGAAGTACTTATTTTTAGCGGCTGCAAAGATAACTTTTTTTCTCCACATACACACATATCTTACTTATTTATTATGACAGAAGAACATAATATCGATATCAAAAATTTCTATATACTGAATGCCTGATAGAATCATAGCAGAAGCACCTATTATACACCACTCTGATTCAATATTACGCAAACATCAACAATCTCCGTCAATGTCTCAACAATACGCCCCACAACATCCACAATCAACATTATTCTAGAAAATTACAAGCCTGAAGCCTATTCACATAAAAAACATTCACCCCTACATGCTATGATGTAAGGATGAATGTTAAATTTCTAATTTACTGGACAATTCCCGCTTTTTCCATAGATTGTGGAGCTGGAGGGAGTCGAACCCTCGTCCAAACAAGGAACTAAAGTGCTTTCTACATGCTTATCCTCGCCTAAATTTTCGTGCACTGACAAGACCGAGGCCACCAATCAATGCCTTATCTCCTTTTATTTCATCATCACCGCGGAGCCGGCAACAACTATCCTCGATTTAGCTGCGCCCCCTTATCCTTGGCCTCGAGGCGACGGCCTTGGGGAGACGTCTCGTTCCTGCACCTTGTGCTGGAATAAAGATAGTCTACTGTACTTCGACTATGCTGCGAGAGCGTAAGAAGTTTCGCCAGTTATAGCTTTGAAGTTCGAGATTAACGAGCCGTAACAACAGTGCTCGGCATGCTTACAGTCTAATTCTACCTGCTGTCAAAACCAAACAGCCCCTTCTGAATCAGATTATTTAACGATGGATGCTGCACTCCAACTGCCTTAAAGCGCAGCATCCATCTTATATTTTATTAACGTACACGACCAACGTATGAGCCGTCACGCGTATCAATTTCAATCATAGTTCCTTCGTCTATAAACAATGGAACGCGCACTTCTGCACCACTTTCAACTGTAGCCGGTTTCAATGTGTTAGTTGCGGTATCGCCCCTAACACCCGGTTCTGTATAAGTGACTTTCAAAACCACTTTTACAGGAAGTTCGGCATAAAGAATTGTGTCAGTAGATGCATCAGACACTACATCAACAACCATACCTTCTGTAAGGAATTCCACACCGGTTATCAGATTTTTATCAATAATTACATCATCCCATGTTTCCTGGTTCAGGAAATGATAGTGTTCTCCTTCTGCATAAGAGAATTGGTATGGTCTTCTTTCTACACGTACGTCTTCCAATTTTTCGCCGATATTGAAACGACGTTCCAAAACACGTCCGTCAACAACATCTTTCAATTTCGTGCGCATGATGGTATTACCTTTTCCTGGTTTAACATGAAGGAATTCCACCACAAAATACAAACGTCCATCCATGCGGATGCACATACCGTTTTTAATGTCTTGTGAGTTAACCATAAAGTTTCTATGTTTTTTAATGATTATATATGTTCTAAACACTTGGTGTAATAAACGACTGCAAAGATACATTTTCTTTGGCAATCTGACAACAACCCTCCAACTATCATTTTTACAGTTCTCCTACTCATTGCAATCTATACAAGCTATATATCCTATAACAAAACGTCAAAAAAACATGCTTCGAAAACATGTTGAAGAACATAAAAAATGCTATTGTGGCATTTAAAAAAAAGTGCTTACTTTGCCGCAGAAAGTTAATGACAAACACAATCTTTTTCATACCTAAAAATCTAAACATGACATAGAGAGGGCTAAGCCGGTGAGGTTTGGCCCTTTTTGTATATACCAACCTCTCATCTATCCTAATCAATCCCCTATTTTCTTTCCTTCGTTGACACGGATAATTGCACGAATATCTGTCGTATAAGAGGGACTTACATAATTACGTTGTTCCTTCCAAAGCGAGCCACACCCTCCCTGAATTGCCAAACGTACCGTATTATCGCCATTCCTACGATTAATATCATCCATCGCCTTTTGCAATTGTGCCATCTTCACACGGTTGCATTCATCAAACAGCGAAGTCTGTATACCCTCATCCGGCACCATATCCCATAATATTACACCCACTTTCTTATAACCGTACTCCTCCCGAATAGGAAAAGCATTACGCAAGACAGCTGCTGCTTTTCCCACAATTTCATGCAGGCTATTCGTCGGTGTCGGGAATTGCACTTGCTGATATATCACACTTTGAGGCTGTTCGCTTCTAAAACGACTTGTATAGGCAAACACCGTCATACGGCTGCAACATTCATGTTGCTCCTTTAGCTTTCTCACACACGCTGCCGCGAAATTGGCAACAGCCTCTACTAATATCTCCTTTTTATAAATTCCTCTGTCAGGAAAACTACGGCTCGTACATATACTTTGCTTGGCGGACAAATCATTCAGGTCTATACAACTGATACCACGCAATTCTTTCCATGTCCGTACTCCTGTCACTGTCAACATTTTCCTCACCCAACTTTCACTTCTCTCTGTCAAATCCAAAGCAGTGCGCACGCCATGTCCGTACAACAATTCACGATGACGTCGTCCTATACCCCAGACATCCGCTACATCAAATGAGCGCAAGGCTTTTATGCGTTTTTCTTCCGTATCAATCATACATACCCCTCCATAACCCTTATAGTTCTTCCCATATTTGCTTGCCACTTTCGCCAAAGTCTTTGTCGGAGCAATCCCAATTGTCACCGGTATATCCGTGCCTTTTATTACACGTTCACGTATCTGACGCGCATATTGCACCAGTTCTTCACCCTCGCCCAAACCATCCAAACCCAGAAAAGCCTCATCTATGGAATATTGTGCAAAATCAGGCGTATATTCTGACAACAAAGTCATTACACGACGACTCATATCGCCATAAAGGATATAGTTTGAGGAGAATACAGCTACACCCTTCTCCTGCATAAAATCGCGCACTTGATAATAGGGCGCTCCCATTTTTATACCCAAAGCCTTCGCCTCATTGCTGCGGGCAATGACACAACCATCATTGTTAGACAAAACAACGACTGGCTTTCCGCGCAATTGCGGATTGAACACACGCTCGCACGAACAAAAGAAATTATTGCAATCAACAAGGGCAAACATGCTCCAACAGATTTATTTCTGCCAAACCATCTCGAAAACACGCTTACCCGTCTCCTCATCATCCCATTCTCGGGAAACGGTAAAGCCATTTTTCAAATAAAACTCATAGGCACGGACATTCTCCTTGTACACATGCAACGCAAGAACGCCGTGAACGGACTTCACAAAATCCATCAGACTCCCTCCTATACCTCTGGAACGATGCATTCGATCAACAAACAAGCCTTCAATAAAATCATCATGAAGCCCCATAAAGCCGACTATCATCCCATTATACAAGAACACATATACATTGGATTGAGGCAACAATGTTTGCACCAAATTCTGTTTTCCTAGCCAATATTCAGAAGAAACAAAATGATGTGCCTCCAGATTGGAAGCCAACCATATCTCCATGACCCTCGGCAAATCCCTGTTCTGAAATTTTCGAATCATCGTTTTCCGTGCTGTTTCTTAATATTATAAGTAAGAACACCCCATATAAGAAAATTGTTTCCTTCCGTAACCTTGATAGGAGGATATTCTTCATTGGCAGCTATCAGCCACACACATTGGTGTGCAGAATCAAAACGGACTATTTTCAAAGTAAACTCACCGTCCAAAAAAGCTACAACAATGTCACCATCCTGTGCTTCCAAACTTTTGTCTATCACCAGCAAATCGCCATCATCGATACCACATCCCACCATAGAATCACCTACCGCACGGGCATAATAGGTAGTGGCCGGATGTAAAATCAACTCTTTGTTCAAGTCAATTGCTTCCGAGATATAATCTTGTGCAGGCGAAGGAAATCCGGCTCTTACACCACCCTCTGCATAATCAAGAGAAAGCGAATGAGAAAAATCAGCAGAATAAAGTTTCAGTTTCATTTAACCACCCATTCGCTAACAGCAGGACGACTTATAGGATATATGGTAGGTCATCAATCCTTGCATGGGGTCTTTCATCACCACACCCATACTCAAACGATGGTCAGCCAACACTTGTTCCAATACATCGGCACATGCATAGGCCACAGAACCGACAAAATGAACAGGCAGTTGCTGCGCCTGTGGATATTGCAACAGATTGCGGGTAACAAATGCATCAAACGAAGTCCGCAGCCGTTCCTCCACATAAGCCTCACCACGGTTCTCACCATAAAACAAGGCAAACTGCGCCAGAAAACGATTGGGGAAGGACCGACGATACACACCTTCCATCAGTTCTGCCCCACTCACTTGAAAGCGCTGATAAAAAGCATCGGCCAAATGTGTAGGCATCTGGTTTTTCAGCAAATCGGCTACCAACATCTTACCCAAAACTGCACCGCTTCCTTCATCACCCAATATAAAACCAAGCGGAGATACATTCCGTTCGATTTGACTACCATCATAATAGCATGAATTCGAACCCGTTCCGATAATGCATGCAATACCTGGTTGGTGCTGGCATAAGGCACGTGCAGCTGCCAGTAAATCACTCCCCACAAAAATAGTGCAACCGGAAAAAACCTTCTCAAGAGCGGATTGCATCACCGGAATCTTTTGAGGAACGCACCCAGCCCCATAAAAATAAATCTCAGTCGGAACATCACCCTCATTCAATTGAGGCATCACCTCTTTTTGCAGGGCTTCGCATATCTGCTGTTCATCCTGGTAATATGGATTCATACCCTCAGAAAAGAAGTCGGTAAAATTCCCTTCACCTTTCACACATCTCCAATGTGTCTTCGTCGAACCGCTGTCAGCCAATAGAATCATATTATATCTGAAAAAAGTTTTTACTCAAGCACCTTATTGATAGTTTCAACCAAAGTATTGAACTCTGTCTCGTTGAATAGACGGGTCATCATCACAATTTTCCCTTTAGGGTCAATAAGTACATTCCTAGTTATTCCTGCATCCGGTAGGGCATATTTGGAGAATATCTGTGCCCCTGGGTCTAAAGCCAGCGGATAAGTAATGCCGGTTGAGAGTCCAAACTGAATCACTTTCTGTAGAGGCTCATCCCTATCGATACCTATCAACACAAAATTTTCATTATCCTTGTGTTTCTGCCAAATTTCCTTTTCAATATGAGGCATTTCCTTGCGACAAACGCCGCACCAGCTCGCTGTAAATTGCAACATCACCCATTTGCCTCTCCATTGCGAAAGGGTAATTTGTTTCCCATCGGTCAGTTTGGCAGTAAAATCGGGTGCCTGTTGTCCCAACTTTACAGTATAGCCATTTTTATCTGCTGTCGGATTTTGTGCAAATGCAAGCAACACCGCAAAACAGGCGACAGCTACCAATGCAACTTTTTTCATAGCACACAAAATTTAGTCTTTTGTATATTTATCAAAACCATCTGTTTTCGTTACCTGGTATTTTCCTTGTTCATCTACACAAATAAACATACATTCTATCTGGTCAAGCGCAGCCGCCAAAGAATCGGCAACGTGCGGTCCCAATACCATAAAAGCAGTGGCCCAAGCATCCGCTTCCATACAGGTCGGAGCTATTACTGTAGCACTTAAAAGATTGTGCTGTACAGGTTGCCCTGTACGTGGGTCTATCGTATGGGCGTATTTTTTCCCTTCCTTATAATAGAACTGTCTGTAATTGCCGGAAGTAGCTACGGCCTTATCGGTCAAATGAAGCACCTCTTCTATTTCATTGACCATACCAGTAGTATCTTCAATCGGTTTGTTAATACCGATTCTCCAGGGCTTGCCTTTTTCGTTTTTCCCATGACATACAACCTCACCGCCTATTTCCACCATATAGTTTTTACATCCCTGCTCTTTCAGAAATTGTGCAACAATATCAGAACCATACCCCTTGGCAATGGCACTCGCATCAAGAGTAATGGCTGGATTCTGCTTATAGATACGGCCATCGCGCAACTCAATAAGTTGATAGCCTACCAATTTTCTGATACTGTCTAAAGCGTTAATATCCACATCGTGGGAAGTTGCCTTGCCAAATCCCCAAAACGTTACCAATGGAGCCACAGTAATATCAAAAGCACCATGGGTAAGTGTTGACACATCATGGGCAACCTGATACATCTTTACAAATAAATCATCAACCACAACATCCTCATTGCGGTTAATGCGTGAAATAATGGAAGTATCGTTAAACATGGAAAGCGAAGCATCCACTTTATCAAGCTGCTGCTTGATTTGCTCATGCAGGTCCTCGCCTTCCGGCTGCTGATAAATCACGGAATAATATGTTCCAAATATTTTCCCTTGATTATGGGTATATTTCTGTTTTTTGCTGGGATAAAAAACCAAAAAGAAAATAGCCAGCAAAAGGAAAAAAAGTGTGACTCGTCTTCTGTTCATAATCGGAGTTTATTATTTTTATCTGCAAAATGTAAGCGGCATAGCGGCTTTTATATCGTTTGTCTTGCCGTCTTTGTAAACTATATTTCCATTAAGTACAGTAAGAATTACCTGATGCTTCATGGTATATCCTTCCAGTGGTGACCAATGACATTTATAAAGAAGGGATTCACGGGTTATACGATTAGCTGTGTTACCTATTAGCACAAAATCTGCATAGTAGCCGGGTTTCAAATATCCTCTACCTTCTATTCGATAGATATCAGCAGGCGCATGTGACATGAGACGTACGATAGTGGCCAGCGAGATTTCATGTTGCTGCGCAATGTCAAACATCAACGGCAGAGCATGCTGTATGGATGGGAAACCAGAAACAGCCTTAAAATAGGTGCCAGCCTTTTCTTCCAACAAATGAGGAGCATGATCTGTGCCTATAGTATTAATGACTCCATCTTTCAACGCCTGAATCAATGCATCCCTATCCTCCTTTGTTTTAATGGCTGGGTTACACTTGATTTTACTGCCATAAACTGAATAATCTTCATCTGTAAAATAAAGATAATGCGGGCAGGTTTCAGCTGCGATATGCGAATTACCCCTCAATGACTTGAACAATTCTACCTCCTCCTTGGTCGTCACATGCAATACATGCAATTGTGCATTATATTTCAAAGCTAAAGCAACTGCCCTTTCTGTCGACTTCAGGCATGCCTCGCGACTACGAATCAGCGGATGCATTCGCATAGGCACATCATCGCCATATTCACTGCGGTAACGTTGTATATTTTCTTGAATGGTCTGCTCATCTTCGCAATGAACAGCAATAGGTATTTTCACCTCTTCAAACAATCTCTCCAAAGCCAACGAATCGTTCACAAGCATATTACCCGTTGAAGACCCCATAAACAACTTGACTCCACATACACGGGTAGGGTCCAACGCCTTCAACTCCTCCAAATTGGTATTGGTTGCTCCAATATAGAAAGCGTAGTTCGCATACGCAGTCCTTTTGGCGATATCACATTTTTCCTGCCACGTCTGCCTGTCGGTTGTCAATGGCTTCGTATTGGGCATATCCATAAACGAAGTTACACCTCCCGCTATTGCAGCGCGACTTTCAGAATAAATGGAAGCCTTATGCGTAAGCCCCGGTTCACGGAAATGTACATGAGCATCAATTGCACCAGGCAGAAGGTACTGACCTTCCGCATCAACAACACTACCATTTTCCTGCTTCAACAATTCAGGTGAAGGCTCTCCCTCACCCATTGCAGCAATCAAAGGCCCATCTGTACGTAACCACCCCAAATAGATGTGTCCGTCATTGATTATATAAGCATTATAGACCAGCATCTTGTTTTTTCGGATATTTACGGAACCAGCTGTTGATTTTCAGTTGTATGACGCCAAAAAAGGCTTCGCCAAATATGCCTCCACTCATTTTGGATGTACCCAATTCTCTGTTGACAAAAATGATAGGCACTTCTTTGATGGTAAAGCCACACTTATAAGTCGTATATTTCATTTCTATCTGGAAAGCATAACCTTTGAAATGAATTTTGTCCAATTCTATCGTTTCAAGCACTTGTCTTTTGTAGCACACAAAACCCGCTGTCGTATCAGCTATCTTTATATTTAAAACACAACGTACATATTTTGATGCAAAATAGGACATCAATACCCTACCCATTGGCCAGTTGACCACATTCACGCCACTGACATATCGCGAACCGATTGACATATCAGCTCCCTGATTGGCACATGCATCATACAATTTGAGCAAATCATTTGGATTATGGGAAAAATCGGCATCCATTTCAAAAATATAGTCATAATTATGGGCCAATCCCCATTTAAACCCAGCAATATAAGCCGTTCCCAGGCCAAGCTTTCCCTGCCTTTCCACGATATGCAACTGCTCAGGAAATTCCTTTTGCATTCCTTTCACAATATCAGCGGTTCCATCGGGTGATCCATCATCAATTACGAGCACATGAAAAGAAAGAGGCAAATTAAATACTGCCCTAATGATGTTTTCAATGTTTTCCTTTTCGTTGTAGGTGGGAATAATGACCAGTCTCATAGTATTATGTTTTAAATTAGTTCGTACAGTTTTGATGCCGTCGTGCGTTCCAAGACACTCAATTGAAAATCCTTCCCCACTATAATATTATTTTTCAGAAGGATTTCTCTCACCGTATTGTATGCGACAACAGGTGTATTGTTTTCTTTGCTTAGATGACAAAGAAAGACATGCTTCAATCTGGCAGTGGCATTCTCAGCAAGCAAACCAGCACACACACCATTGCTAAGATGACCCCATGAAGAGGCAATTCTCTTCTTAAGAAGAACAGGATATTTTCCATTTTCCAGCATGTTCTTGTCATGATTAGCTTCTATCACCAAATAATCTGCCATGCTGATTTGACGCTTTATTTCATCAGTCGGTTCTCCGACATCAGTTGCAATGCAAAAGCGTATGCCATTCCACTCCAAAGCATATCCTACACAATCCATCGAATCGTGAGGTACCATGAAAGGAGTAATGGCAAAATCTGCAATGGAAAATGTATTATCCGTTTCAACATACCTGCGATTCTGCATACTGATTTTAGGATGTGCCCCATAATTTCGATCTATTCCCATATGCACCATCTTGGTTGCGTAAACCGGAATATGAAACATTTCAGCCAAAGTACCAACACCCCTTATATGATCAGCATGGTCATGTGTTACAAGCACTCCCCATAAATTTTCAAAATCCAATCCTATGGCCTTCAAGCGCCTACGTATGGTACGCGCACCAATACCCGCATCAATCAACAATCCCCTTGAAGCAGTCCCTATATAATATGAATTGCCGCTACTCCCACTAGCCAAACTTTGAAAAATTAATCGATCCATCGGCATCTATATTTTATTTGGGCAAAGGTAACGAAAATCGGCCAACATATCAGAGTCTAAAATCAGAAAAATCCACAAAAATAAACGCAAGGAAGCAACAACAAATCCAATCACCGGCCACATAGAACCGCAAATGGACAATATTTACACATTTCCTTGTCATCTGTTTGCCGAAAAGGAACTTTTGGATTAAACATATCATTCTCCATAAAGTCTTTCAAACAAGATTCAAACTCTTCATGTATGTCCATATAGTTCAACAGTTTCATCTCATCCTTGCTTGCCTTTCTGTTCAAAACCTGCAGATAGGCATCTCCGAATATTTTTCTTATTGCATATATATAAGGACGTATGACCGTATTCGATTCAATAGCAAAATTTTGAACATAAAGCCATGAATACAACATCGTTTGCAAAGCATATTTCGAACGTTTTCCCTGTAGTTGTGCATCAAACACATCATGCACTGACTCAAACAAAAGAGAATCGACGGAACCTGTTTTATAATCGATAATACGTATTTCATCCCCTATTCTATCCATACGGTCAACATAACCTTTGAGATAAACAGTATGGGAATCATTCATAATACGTACTGGTATCGCGGCCTTCAAACTTACTTCCGAACCCAAATAAGTAAAAGGAATTTGTGCTTTTTCCCGTTCCAGCTGCTTTTCCACCAATCTGCCAATAATGCCCATAACCAACTGATGGCGTCCTTCCAACTGGGAATCATCAACATTATCCTTATGAAATACATTTATCGTGTATATATCCTTCAACACCTTTTCTACCCTTGGAAGCATTTGCGCCAAAGCCTTTTCATCAACCACCTTATTAAGGTAAGAGGAAAACAATTCTTCCATAACTCCATGATAGATAGTGCCAAACATATTTGATTCTATATTTTCATCCACTTCTTCTGATTCCTTCAAACCACAAACATAGTTCAGGTAAAATTTCATGGAACAGTTCAGATAGGTATTGATGGCCGAAGCTGAAAGTGCACTGCCATTTTCATGGCAATAATTCAGCAGTTTCTGCATTACCTGATTATCTTTAACAACTTCAACCATCACTGCATGAGGTAATTCCACTTCTGACTTGACAGCTGCCCGCTCAAACTGCACATCATACTGATAATGCAACTGTAAAATATAACGGCTCATTTCATCAGTCTGCTCCCGATTGGTTCTTGCATCGTAAATCATAAAAACATTCTCGGCACGCCCCAACAAACGATAGAAATGATATGCCATCACTGCATCATTGTATTCATAGGTAGGAAGCCCCCATGCCAAACGAAGATTATATGGTATAAAGCTATTGGTGCTCTGTTTTTTGGGCATAATTCCCTCATTTAAAGAAGCGATGATAACATTTTTGAAATCCAGGCTTCTCGTTTCCAGCATCCCCATGACTTGTAATCCGCCCACCGGTTCTCCTCTAAAGGGCACACTTGTAGAACGGACCATCTGCGTCAACAAGCTATGTAAAGTGTCCCACCTCATCTCAGGCAAGGATAAAGAAGAAGACATATCATGGAAACGGATACAGATAGTATAATATTGGTAAATGAATTCGCTATCCACAGACCATTTTTCTGCATTACGCGATGCTTCAGCCAGTAATTCAGTCAAGACATTTATCAAATATTGAATAGGTTTCAG
>JADIMG010000018.1 GCA_017694875.1 Candidatus Gallipaludibacter merdavium | reverse complement strand
GATAAATATATGTTCACACTGAATAGTATAAAGAACAATATAATCTTTGCTAATTGACCTATTTGCTTTAACTTATTTCGTAACATGAACGTTATTAATGGTTTGGTGAGCAACAGCGTTCAGCTGTTATCTCGACCTTGTTAGATATATTTAAGGAATCTTGGGAGATAAACAGTGTTCTTGTAGCCATTCTTCCTCTTGTTCTTTAGTAATTCCATACTTTGAGTACTCATCTTCATAGCCCTCATGCCACATATAATAGTGAGAACCTTCATTTGCGAGAAATATTTCTTCTGCTCGTGCAATAGTGTTACAATAAGAAATATAAAGAGGAGAAATAGAGGCAAACATACTTATATCTTCAAAGGGAGAGTAAAGAACTGATTCTGTATCAGTTATCACAAATAAAGTTATATCTCTATTCTTATCCTTACTGCAAATACAGACTTCACCTTGATTAACATGTGGTAAATCACATTTCTCTTTAAGATATAAATAGAAAGACTGGATATTTGAAATGTACTCTGGTATTCCAATATCCATCTTTTTAATAACGTCCTTTATACTCACTATTATATTAACTGTATATCTCATGAATCAATTATATCTAATGGTTTGGTGAGAAACAACGTTAAGTTGTTTTCTCGACCTTGTTATAAACTTATCTTATTCCTTTCAACTCCTCTTTCATTTTCTCTTTTAGGTAAAAGAACAACAAAACATGCCAACACAAGTCAAAGGAGAATACGGCTTCTTCCTTTCTCCCTAATGCCTGATAGAACTTACATACATTCCGATATGCCATAAAAACAAATACAAGATAGATAGGCACCAGCATACAAAGACTTAATACCAAGACACAGACAGCTATCAGTGAATTTCTACAATAAGCTTTGTATTGTATCAATGCTTCTTCGTAATCGGAATTTTCCCAATAACCGAATGTTTTCAAATCCTCAACGCTCCAGCCTCTTTCTTTCAATAAATTAATAGCATAATCACGAATTTCATCATCATAGCCGTAACGCTTATAATTTTTTACAACATCTATTAGCTTATCATTGTCAAATCTCTTTAGAATATCAGAATCTTCCATAAAAAATTGTTTTATTGTTTATAATTTGTTTATAAATGCACCCTTAGGTGTAAAATATTTCGATAACCGACACCCGGCAGGTGCGTTTCCTAATTTCTAATAGCAACACCCGTCAGGTGTCAGATATTCCGCAAATCCGCACCATGCGGGGCATATATCCTAACCTTCATGCCCCCAAAGGTACGAAAAGAATCGAAGAAACAAACCAAACGGTTTGGAAAAGTCGCAAAAGATTTTTCGGGAGGGAGAGAAAGGATGCCGGAGGGCATAAAAAAAGCCTGAACAGGTCAGGCTTTAATCAGCGAATAGATGAAGCGGAGCTTGCGGGAGAGTTCCCCCGTGTCCAGACCGGAGAGGAAAGCCTGCTCGAAAGACAAGCCGTAGAATACCTCGCGGAACATGGCGACGGTTTCCTCCGTGTCCACCTCCGCGCGGATTTCGCCCGACGACTTCGCCCGCTCGATGAGGTCGCGCCACAGCTTCCGGTCTTTCTCGAACAGGGCGGCGAACTTCGCCCCGGCATCGGGGTAATACTGCCGCACTTGCATCAGCAGGTGGAAGTAGTAGAAGTTGTAGCTGCATCCCTGCGGATTGTTCCCGTCATCCAGCAAGCCCACGATGCGGCGCATGGTCTTTTCCACGCTTTCCACATGGTGGTCGATGAACTCCAGCAGCGTGCCGCCTCGGAAGCTGAACTTGTTGTCGGGGTCTTGCGTGGCGAAGATGTATTTGTCCACCACCGCCACGAACAGGTCTTGCTTGAAGGAGTAGTAATAAATCAGCCCCCACTTGGACAGCCCGCAGGCTTTGGCGATAGTCACCAGACTTGCCTTCTCGTAGTTCATCTTGGCGAACACCCGCAAGGCGTTCTCCAGCACTTCTTCCCGGTTTGTTATCATAAGCGTAAGGGGTTTATGTTTTTAGCCCACGAAGGTAGGGAAAACTAGCGTTCGCGGCAAGCATTATACCACTATTTCTATAAGCAACAGATAGAAAGTCGCGAACTGGACAATCAGGGAAACGACATAGATGCCGTAATAGAGCAGATACTTTTTCTCTTTGTCAAACTTGGCGAAATACTTTCTGTACTTGTCGTTCTTGAACAGGAATATACGATTGGCATAATACAAGAACAGCACGATGATTGCGAAACACAAAATACAGAGGAAGATGTTCCCAACAATCATATCCAAAACGCTCAATAATTCCACCCTGAAAATCTTGATGCAGGCAAGGCAGACAAGACAGAGCATCCAAAAGCTGATGATGCATGGGGTGTTAGTCGACCAAATTATGATAGAACCATTGATGCCTTTATGCATTTCGGCTGCTTCTTGTTTCTGAGCCATCGAAATGCCCCGTTTTATATAGCGGTTGTCCCATTTCGAGAGGCTTAGCCAATAGAAAGGGTTTAGCATCCTCTCGAAAATGAAAAACAGCAGCTTATAAGTGCAGTAATAATTTATATTGTAATATTTCTCCAATAACTTTAGCATGATTTTGATGGCTAAGCGGGTTGGTGAAGAATAGCATTCAACTATTGTTAGTTAGTTACTTAATTTACTTAATGACTTCAATGTCTTGAATAGGTATATAACCAAAAGGAGCATTGAAAATAGAATTTACTCTGCACCAACCATTTGTTAATGCACTTATGACAACAGGCATTCCAAATCGGACTGCTACGCCATCTTCACCTTTGGTAGTTTTTTCTCCATTAGGTAAAGAATAAACGTGGGTGCTGCATAGTATGGCATTATCTCCAACTTGTGGC
>JADIMG010000017.1 GCA_017694875.1 Candidatus Gallipaludibacter merdavium | reverse complement strand
TGTATACTTTTGCCCATAGTTGGATTAATTTTGTTTGGCGACAGAAATCTAACAAAAATGGGCTGACCTCGCAAGTGAAGTCAGCCCTATTTTTATATCTTCGATAATTTTTTTATCGGACAGCAATAATTTTTTTATTAGCTTTGCAGCGGATTGAGTTTATCTTGATCCCAGACATATTTTTAAAGAAGCGTTATGCTATTCTTGTAATTTGGAGAACCTAGGAAATTCATCAAAGTACTTACAAAGATGGCATAGTGGTTTCCCATGCTTTAAGCGTGGGCTGCTATATCTATGTTGTAAGTACAGGCTTTCCTAGGGCCTCCAAATTATACATGGCGTTGCAGTCCCACGCTTCTTTTGTATGAAACAACTTATCAGGGACGGTAAGACAACACCCTTATCCATGAAACCAATAGGAGAAATCATTCAAGAGCAGTTAAAAGCTGAAGGCAGAAGCGTTACATGGTTTGCACATAAATTATCCTGCAGCCGTGCCAACGTATATAAAATATTCAGCAAAGAATATATAGACACAGAACTACTCTGTCGTATCTCCCGCATTTTAAACCATGATTTCTTCCAATATTTTTCCGATTCCTTAAAAGAGAAAATCTAATGTCAATTATTTGGTTACAGAATTGTCTATTTATAGGATACGCAAAAAATTCTACATTAAAAAATTACATTATAATTTTGTATTCATATCAAATGGAGTATTATGAAAAAATTATTTCTCTGCTTATGCTTGCTTGTGCTATCAATTAGTATTAATGCACAACCCATATTTTGGCAAGAAGATAGATGCCTAAGTGTTGATGCTGGGTATAAGCGAGCCAACCTCAATTGTGGAAACTTTGATATTGCATTTATTGAAGCGACAGCCTATTTTGAACCACAGTTAGGATGGGAGTTTTCGACAAGATTTGAATATGGAAAAGATTACCTCAGTTTCTCCCCTCTATCATTAATTGGACTACCATTTTGGATATATTCCTCTACGCATGGAGGAGAGGCGTCTGTCAATCTTATTGGCGCTATAGCATCTATTGCAACAGCAAAACTGCCTATTTACATATGGGATTGGTTTGAGATTACTCCTAGCTGGGACTTATTTAAACTAACTAAATTATACGACGACAAAAAACTAAAAATCAATGCCAACGTAGGGTTACAACTCAAATTCTACCCTTTGTGCTGGACATATCCCGTAGAAACCCTATACATTAGTCCATATTGCCATTACGAGTTTGCATACAAGAAGAATGCTGCTGACTTTACATATAATTGGTGGGGAGATAATATAAAACGAACGGACAAATCGCTTTTTTTTGGATATTCATTTGGGGTTGCAGTAGGATATTATTTTTAATCACCAAAAACATATAAAGATTTATGAGTACAACAATGATATTTTTAGGCGTGTTATTATCAGCAACTATTCCTATCACGACAAATATAATACATACTGACCTAAACTGTGCACCATCGTTCTCTTCAGCAAGAACAGAAAACAGAAAAGAGCTTGAAGAGCTTGTAAATATATACGAGTACAACTTGGATGACAAATCTTCTGTTTCAAGCTCTAAAAAGAAAGATGATCTTGTGAATTTTAGCGAAAACAGCTATCACTTTTGGGAATATATAGAAGGGAAATGGTACCAATTGTCTTTCAGAAGCAATAAACGTTGGGGAACAGACTATAGAGATATTAAGATTTATCGGGATTCAGGACGTTTATTAGTTAAATATGTATCATATTATATTGACGGAAAAGTCAAAGAGTGGGAAACAATAGAACTTACTGATAATAATACATATACCCTTACAGATTACAAACAATATTTAATTTTTACAATCAAAACATACACTTACAATCCAAGACGTCAATACCATTTTGTCGTACATAAATATAAAATTCCTATTGATCAAGATAATTCAGAAACAATGAAAGCGGAAAGTATGACATGGATTGAATCTCCTAACGGTAATGTTTTAGATGTATTATATGATGGTCATTTCACACTTTCTACATATTGGCGAGTTGGAAGAGCAGCAAGAAAAGTAATGAGAAAATAATACATTCATAGGGGAAGCTGAAAACCTTATAGAGTAGGCATTTACCAAAACAATTATAGTACAATGAAAAAGAAAGTTTTTGTATTATTAGGAAGCATGAGTATTATCACCTGTGTTTTAGCCGCGTCATGGAATTGGGAAAAAGTAAGCGACTCTTGTCATAAATGTAAAGTTACTGCCACTGAACGTATTTGTGGCAAATGCAATGGCTTCTTATATTCACAAGAAGACAAAAGAGAAGGAAACTATATCATAACAACTTATCAATGCAATGACTGTAAACATGTGTGCACATTCAAAAAAAGATATGAGTAAAACATTTTTACAACACCAAACAAGTTATACAGAAATACAAACCCCCAAATATTAATCACGTAATAAAACTGCAAAAATTATGACACTAACTAGATATATCATAACCAGCGTATTACTTATTTTATCACTCACAATATTCGCTACACAACATCGCGAAGAAAACATAAACAAAATCGAAGTTAGTCTTGAAAACAATGACAGTGAGAATGAAAACGAAACATGTAACTGTTGCAATGGAAAAGGAGGGCAAGATTGTAACATGTGCGATGGTACTGGCTGGAGAACATGTTCTTCCTGCAACGGCAAAGGAACCATCAACAGGGGTAACGGAGAAGAAGTTTGTGCCAATTGCAATGGAGAAAAGAAATTCAAATGTGGATATTGTAAAAGAGGCTGGCGGACGTGCACTTGCTGTTATGGAACAGGGAAACGAAGATATGTGGGTCACTAATAATTCTCTTTCAGACAGATAAATACGTATAAAATCTGTATTCCCTTTTAAAGACAGAATCACTTTAATCTACAACAATGAACTCTACCATTCATATGAATGCGATAGAGTTCATTGTTATTGTATGCTTAAGGTCTACTATAAAATCGTGGGACTTTCTTTTTTATTATCCCCTTACAAACACCAGATGGTTCTCGTTGCTTTCATGCGGGTCAAATGCAAAACCATCCCACTGAAAAGCCTTGACATCTTCCGGGTTGTCAATCCTATTGCGTATCACATACCGCGTCATCTCTCCACGGCACATTTTGGCATACATGGTGACGGATTTTAGCTTGCCTCCTCTTCGTTCGTAAAAATCCACCTTGACTATCCTTACTGCGGAACAGACCTTTGGCCAATCCAAAAACAACCGCATTTCTTCACTGGCCAAATCAAGAAGAACACCCCCTGACTGATTTACCAATGCTATGAACTTATCCGTCAGCACGGGACGCCATGTTTCAGCAATGGTTTCTTTGCCGTCGAGTGAGACTATGGCTTCCAACCGATAGGCACTTATTCGGTCAAGCGGACGCAACAGACCATATAAAGACGACATAATGCGTAAATGGTCCTGGGCAAATCTCCAATCATCAAAGTCAAAGCTTTGCGGGTCAATTCTTTTGAAAACAGCTCCCGAATAAGCCGCCAAGGCTGGTATCTGCTCTGCCTCCCCATTGCGTATAAGCTGATATTGTTCCGCCGTCCGAGAGGCAATCTTATCATTTACTTTCAGCATTTCCATCAATGCAACATCGGAAAATCTTGCCATGACAGCGGCTTTTTCCATGGCAATTGATTCAAACTCAGGTTCCGTCGTATAGGGAACTGCAGCTTCATTTCTGACTGCCATTGTTTTTGCAAATGCTATCCAAGTAATCATAAGACCCTACTTCATACACTGCCAAACAGCCACATCAGCGTACTTGCCGCCATGCCTTACCCATTCCTTCAATATGCCGTTACATTGAAAACCGGCCTTTTCAAACAAGTGCATGGTCGATTCGTTCTTTTGGGGCACATAAGCATACAATTGGTGCAGATGCAGAAAACCAAATGCATAATCCAACAACAAATCCAAAGCCTGTTGTGCATAGCCTTTGCTTCGGTAGTTCCCGTCTATCAACAAGCCTATGCCGGCACGCATATTATGCGGGTCAAAATCTGTCAGGTCAATGGTTCCCACAACCGCATTGTCTTCCTTGCGCACAATCATCAGGCGCAGTTGTTTCTTCTCATAGATGGTTTTGTCGGAATAGGCAATGTATTCCTTCAAAATATAGCGTGAGTAAGGTTCCGTTGTACAACTCACCCACCACAAGCTGGTGTCATTCTCCCATTTATAAAGAATATCCAGGTCTTCCGGCTCCAAAGCCCTCAGACGCAACGTGTCATTTTCCAAATACATAGGTATTTCATTTAAAGTTAATTCTTAGTTTGATTCACAAAGATAGGAAATGTTCTCCGAACTGTACAAATCGCAAAATATGACAATGGGTGCATAAGTTATGGTATGGTGCACTTCAATTGCAATACAAATACATACAGAAGCTATATTCCTCATTAAAAACCAGTATTAAATAACACCCTATATTTATACAAGTCTTGTTTTTATCACAAATAATTTACAACTTTGCAACAAATTCAATCTTATGGCAACAATAGACAACACACACCGAATAATATTCGTGAACATTAAAAACTCATATGAGGCATGGTTAAATAATGATCGTAACAATCCTTTGTATCGACCATCAGTGTATGACTGTACAGTAAAATATTGGAAAATAGACGATGAAAAAGCTAATAATGCCACGCATATTGTCGGTTGTTATAAGGGCATTGTGAAGGAAGTGGTGAAGATAACCGAACAACCCAAGATTGATACGAAGGCCTATCCAGGACGTAAAGTCTTTACTGGTGTTGAAGAGCCGGATTCGCCTTATATGGGATTAGACATCAGAAATATCTTCAATTCAATAGCATACTTTCGTGTCAAATACTATAATCTATAGTAATTCCAACCCTACTTGCCGATTCAAAGTAATTTCATAATTTAAATAGGTTTGTGTATCTTTGCCCCCAAAACAGACAACATGAGCGAAGAAAAGGAAATATACAAGCACAGCATCCCTGTACAATTGCGTTTCAATGACACAGATGCATTGGGACATGTAAACAATTCAGTCTATCTCTCTTTTTACGATTTGGGAAAATCCGATTACTTCAACACCATTCGCGGACTGGAAATCAAGCAACGTGATGTAGATGTTGTCATTGCTCATATCGATGTTGATTTTATTGCCCCTGTTTTCCTGAACGACCACATCGCCGTACAGACACGTGTGTCCGCCATTGGCAACAAGAGTTTCTCGCTCAAACAACGGATTGTTGACCAAGAGACTGGAGAAGAGAAATGTGTTTGCCATACGGTTATGGTGGGCTTTGATTTTGAAACCAATACCACCAAACCTATTTCACAAGAATGGCGCAATGCCATTGAATTATACGAAGGCCACAGTTATTGATATTTGAAACGGCTATAAGGCAGCAATTACCTGCTCCAATGTCACTTCATCACCTATCGGTGAGCATTCGCGGAAGTACATCTCACGGGCTTTTTCAGGCGGAAATGTAAAGTATTGGCAAACAGCTTCTGAACAGACCTCTCCCTGCTGGTTTCTCAGTTCAGCCTTTATCTGCACCAGATTCCTGCGCTGCTCCACAATCCGGGCACGCAAAATGACATAATCATCCTCTGTGCTTACCGCTTTGCGGAAACGGGTTTCCATTTTGCTGGTCACACCGGTTGTCTGCAATTTCCGCAACACCACCCACGCACAGATTTCGTCCAACATCACGGAATGAATGCCTCCATGCAAAGTATTGAGCCAGCCTTGAAACTGTGTCTCAGGTTTCCATACAGATACTATTTCATCACCATCCTCATAGAATTCCATGCGAACACCTGCAGCATTGCCGGGCGCACAGCCAAAACAATTATATCCTTCCAAATCTTTCCACGGATTCAACAACTTACGCATAACTTTCTCCTTTCTTTTTTACAATGCCCTTACACAATCCTTGAACATGCGACCACGTTCCTCATAATTCTTGAACAAATCAAAACTAGCACAACAAGGCGAAAGCAACACGGTATCACCCTCCTGAGCCATTTCATAGGAACGTTTTACGGCATCCGTAATAGTATTTGTATCAGCAATCGGCAACCCAAATGAATCAAAATGAGCATGCAGTTTGGCATTGTCCACACCAAGGAATACCAATCCTTTGACTTTCTTTCTAACCAATTCGTCGATTTCTGAATAATCATTGCCTTTGTCAGTACCTCCCAGAATCAACACCGTCGGTGCGGTCATGCTTTCCAATGCATACCAGCAGGAATTGACATTGGTCGCCTTGGAATCGTTGATGAAACGCACATTGCGCACCGTGGCCACATATTCCAAACGGTGTTCAACGCCAGGGAAACCACACAACGATTCACGGATATTGTCTTTCTTTACATGCAAAATTTCAGCTGCAATACCGGCTGCCATACTGTTGTAAGAGTTGTGCTTGCCTTTCAATGCCAATTCCTCCGTGGGTATGGACAATGGTGTATAATCGCTGATACCGCCAAAGGTCAACTGTTGGCTTTCTATATAGGCAATATTGTGTCCGTCGTTTTCGTCGCCAAAGGGATAGCGCGTTGCTTTCGGATGCAGCTTTTTCAATTGAGCCGCAATAACCGGGTCGCCCGCCCAATAAATGAACGCATCATTGACGGTCTGGTTTTGCGTAATGCGGAACTTGGCATTGACATAATTCTGAAATTCATAATTATATCTGTCCAAGTGGTCAGGGGTAATGTTCAACAAAATGGCCACATCTGCCTTAAACTGGTACATGTTGTCCAATTGGAAACTGCTCAACTCAATCACATAATAGTCATGCTGTTCGTATGCCACCTGCAGAGCCAGACTTCTACCGATGTTGCCTGCCAGCGCCACATTCAAGCCCGCACGTTTCAGAATGTCAAACACCAAAGAAGTGGTAGTGGTCTTTCCATTACTACCGGTAATACAAATCATCTTGGCATGGGTATAACGCGAAGCAAATTCAATCTCTGAAATGATAGGTATCTGACGGGCTTCCAATTTCTGAATAACGGGTGCCTTTTCGGGGATACCCGGACTTTTCACCACTTCATCCGCTGCCAGAATCCGTTCCATCGTGTGCTGACCTTCCTCCCACTCTATGCCATGCTGGTTGAGCATTGCTTTATAGGGTTCCTTTATCTGCCCACGGTCGGAAACAAAAACCTGATAACCCTTTTCTTTGGCCAAAATGGCAGCTCCGGTACCACTCTCTCCTGCACCGAGCACGACCATTCTCTTCATTTCATTTTGCGTTTCCATATACATGAAATCTATGAATCGTTATCTGATTTTCAAGGTCAAAATGGTGATGGCTGCCAACAGCAAACCAATCAGCCAAAAACGTACGGTAATCTTGCTTTCAGGAATTGCCTGTTTCGGTTTCTGTATCAATGAGTCAACAGTACCTGCCGCTTTTTGGTAATGGTGGTGCAAGGGCGACATCTTGAAAATGCGCTTGCCCGTTCCCGTCCTCTTTTTGGTATATTTGAAATAGGCCGTCTGCATAATAACCGACAGACTCTCCACCAAGAAAATGCCGCTCAAAATAGGTATCAGTAATTCCTTATGGATAGCAATAGCAAACACGGCAATAATACCACCCAAAGCCAAACTTCCCGTATCTCCCATAAACACCTGAGCCGGATAGGAATTAAACCAAAGGAAACCAAGTGTTGCACCGATAAATGCAGCCGCAAACACCACCAGTTCGCCTGCTCCCGGAATATACATCACGTTCAAATAACCGGCATAATTCACGTTGCCGGAAATATAGGCCAAAATACCCAAAGCCACACCTTGTATAGCAGACGTTCCGGCAGCCAGTCCATCCAAACCATCGGTCAGATTGGCACCATTGGATACGGCCGTCACAATAAAGATGGTCAACAGCACAAAGAAAATCCAGCCCAATGTCTGCGCATGTTCACCTGCCCAGCCAAACAAATCGGCATAATCGAGGTTGTTGTTCTTGAAAAAAGGAATAGTAGTTTGAGTTGACTTGATGTCATTGGGCGCATATTCCACCACTTCCTGATTGGTTTCCGAATCTACATGCTTCTCTATATTTTCTCTAATAACCGCATCCGGACAATAGAACAGCGTAACCCCTACTATCAATCCAATACCTACTTGTCCAATAATCTTGAACTTTCCATGCAAGCCTTCCTTGTTCTTGCGGAACACTTTGATATAATCGTCAGCAAAGCCCAACGCTCCCAACCACACGGTTGTCACCAACAGTAATATCATATAGACATTGTGGAGCACACCCACCAAAAGACAGGGCAGCAAAATGGAAGAAAGAATGATAATCCCCCCCATGGTCGGAGTTCCCTTTTTCGACATTTGCCCTTCCAAATCCAAATCGCGGATGGTCTCACCAATCTGTAATTCCTGAAGTTTGGCAATGATGCGTTTGCCTATCAAAGTGGAAAAAACAAGCGCAATCAAAAACGCCAGTGTTGCACGAAAAGAGATATAGTTGAACATTCCCGCACCAGGGAAATCAAAAACGCGGTCCAAATAGTTGAATAGATAGTAAAACATACTTCTTTTTGATTATAAATAAATTAATGCGGCAAAAGTACAAACAAAAAACGACAAACAACACGTTTGCAGAGGATTAGTTATCAACAACCACCCCCAAAAAACGCATACAAGGCATGACTGCCCACCCCAATCCAGCTACAAGCGAAATTTTCCCACTCTCCATGGAGTTTTGCAAGACAACTAAAAGACACATCACCAAAAAATCCTCTAAAGCCTTTGAATTTCTAAAAAATATTCTTATACTTGCGGCGTTAACCAAACAAGCACAAAAATTAACACCAACTCCCAACAAGCGCCAAACGCTAATATCAAAAATCAAATCCATTATGAAAAAAACATTGATTCTGATAACTTTTGCATTTCTTATCTCATGCAAAGGACACGATAAATTTAAGACTTATACCACCCATCTTGTTCAGGTTGACAGCATTGTAGCAGCCAACAAGAATATAGATGCCCTCGACAGTCTCCTTTCCAACTACGAGACCAATCGTGATAATGTGGGAAAAATGGCGGTCATGCGGGAGCTCGGTAAACTCCATCGCGAGTCATCTGATTTCAAAACAGCTTTAGACTATCATGAAAAAGCTTTGCTATTGGCTAAAGAGTTGCGAGATACGGCCAATATCATTTATATACTCAATCAGCTCGGCACTGATTTCAGGCGTCTTGGGGTTTTGGATGAAGCGGCCGTCAGACATTATGAAGCACTTTCCTATTGCGGAAAATATAGTGAGCAATCTTCATTTGAAGCCAAGAAATACAAAGTGATATCGCTCAACGGAATAGGCAACATCCAACTCACACTTCGAAATTACGATGCCGCAGAAAAAGTTTTCAGAGAAGCCCTTGCGGGGGAACAGAATCTGGAAAGCCACGTTGGACAAGCCATTAATTATGCCAACATCGGTTATCTCAAGGAAGCCACTGGCGAAAGAGATTCCGCATGGATATATTATGAATATTCCATGCAGCAAAACCGCCTTGCTGATTCCAAACTCGGCATATCATTGTGTTACAATCATTTCGGACGACTGGCAGAACTGAACGGTGATTACACCAAAGCATTGGAATCCTACAAGAATGCTTACGTACTGATGGATGGAGACAAAGACCGGTGGCACTGGCTGGAATCATGCCTCTCGATTGCAAATGTCTATCTTACGATGGGGCAACACGAAAAAGCCCGCAACTACATTAACAAAGGGTTGGAAACGGCAATGGAAATAAAGTCATGGGAACATTTGGCAGAAGCATATCGGCTGAAAGCCGTATTTGAAGAAAATACAGGTCATTACAAAGCATCACTTGGAAATTACAGAAAGTACCTGGCATATAGTGACAGCGTTGACAATGAAAAGAACATCAATCGTCTGAACAATCTCAGGGTGAATTATATTACAGAAAAAGGAAACAAGGAGAAAGAAATTGTCAATCAGGCTTATGCCAATGAGCAGCAGAAAAAGAAGATTATCCTTTATTTCCTCGTTATTGTCATACTCGTCTCTGGCATAGCCATTTCTTCACTCATCTATGCATTGAAAGTCAAGGCTAAAATGCAAAACATCATCAAAAAAGCCAGTTTAGCAAGACAGGACTTCTTCACCAATGTTACGCACGAATTCCGTACACCTCTTACTGTCATTCTCGGCAGTGTGGAGGATTTGAAATCAAAGGCTAAAGCCAAGGATTGTCTGACGGAGATTGATGCCATCTCAAGGCAGGGACAAAGGCTTTTAACCTTGGTCAACCAACTTTTGGATATCGCCAAAGTGCGTTCTTCCATAGGTAAAGCCAACTGGAAAAGCGGTGACATAACAGCCTTCCTTCAAATGGTGCTCGAAAATGTCCGTCCTCAAGCCATCAAAAATCTTGTGGAAATCAAATATCAGTCCGAAGAAAAAGAAGTCAATATGGATTTCGTGCCCGATTTCATGTACAAGATTATGATGAATCTTCTTTTCAACGCTCTGAGATTCACGCCCAAAGGAGGCCACATCATCATTAGCTGTAAGGTTGTGAAAAATGCTGTCAGAATCAGTGTCGAGGATAACGGTTGCGGCATTAAGCCTGAAGATTTGCCGCGTGTTTTCGAACCGTTTTACCAATCAAGCAACTGTTCCGATGCAGGCACAGGCATCGGTCTGGCTTTGACCAAACAGATGACAGAAGCAATGGGTGGCAGCATTGAGGCAACCAGCCAACCGGGCGAAGGTACTTCGTTCGTTCTGACGCTCCCGTTAAGGCACGGCGAAAACAGGTTTGAAAAATGGATACCCGAATTCAATGTGAGCAATACCCCTCAGAGTGATGCAGAATGGAAAGAAAAGAAGGAAACGTCCAACCTGGACGATACCATTTCAAAAGACTCTGACATTGCATTGGTGGTGGAAGACAATGAAGACATTGCCCGCTACATCGGAAACATCATCAAGGACAACTATTCCGTAGTCTATGCCCGCAATGGTAAGGAGGGACTCATCAAAGCGGAGGAATATGTTCCCGATGTGATCATTACCGACATCATGATGCCCGAATACGACGGTCTGGAAATGACACGCGATATCCGCCAGTCCGAACTGCTCAATCATATACCTGTCATCATCGTTACAGCCAAGAACGATGAGGAACACAAGCTGCAGGGACTCGACAGTGGCGCAGACGCCTATCTCATCAAACCGTTCAGCCCCGATGAGTTGAAAATGAGAATCCGCAAGCTGGTCGAATATCGCCAAATGCTCCGGGAAAAATATACAGAGGTGCTCAGCGACGGCAAGGAGATTGCCAAAGAGCCCGATGCACCGGAACCGGAAAAGAAATTCCTCGTGAAACTCAACGGTTTCATCTCTGCCAACATTTCCCTTTCCAATCTGAATTCCGAAATGCTTGCCGACAAGATGTGTTTGAGCAAATCACAGCTCAACCGTAAGGTTAAGGCCATTACAGGCATCAATACGGCTACCTATATCAAGCAGGCAAGGCTCATTCAGGCACAGCTTTTCCTCAGAGACCCGGAAAAGCCTATCGGAGACATCGTTCTGATGTGCGGATTTGAATCGGCAAGCTATTTTACCAAATTGTTCAAGGAGCAATTCGGCATGACACCTTCCCAATACAGAAAAGAAAATTCCTGATTTCCGTCCTACGGAATATGTAAATTTTGAAGCAGGCTAAAATACTACCAAACAGTATTTTAGCCTGCTTTTTTGCGCTTGTTGTTATAATTCCTGCAGTGCAATTTGCTTCGGGTTTGCTATTTTCAGTTGCATAATGCGTTGTATCTTCTAACAAGATAAAACCTAATCCATTTTCTTTGCAAGTGAAATTTTTGAAATGCCCTTACAACCTGCTGTTGACGGATAACCTTCAAATGAACCCCATAGCAAAATACCATAATACTAACCCTTAAAAACAAAACGAGATGAAAACACATGACTTTAGAAAAAGTGTACTGCTGGCGGCTTTAATGCTTGCCACGGGTCCAGTAGCTCATGCCCAACTTGCCAAGGACATTATGAAACGGGCAAAAAATGCAACGACAACAAGAACAACCATGGCAGCCGACCGTGCCATCAACAAAGGCCTCGACAAGGTGTTTGAAGAAGGCGAAAATCCCGGACAGGCTACCAATGCCAATGCGCTGCAAAATGCCAGTGAAAAATCGGCAGCCGCCGTCACCAACGGCAACATCTATTATGTAAACCTTGAAAGAGGTAGCGCCAGGGCAGAGGGAACACTCGAAGCCCCGATGAAAGATATTCAGAAAGCCATTGACAAGGCAGCCGATGGCGACCTCATCCGTATTGCACAAGGCAACTATCTCGGCAATCTGGACAGGGGCTGGATTGAAATAAAGGGCAAATATGTAAGCCTCGAAGGTGGGTGGAACGATGACTTCAGCGAACGAAATCCGGTCAAATATATCACACGCATACAGCCAACCGTAGCCCAACGGGGCACTATCGGACAAGGCTTGCTCATGATTGATGCCACCGCAAAAAGAAATGCTCAAATCATCATCGACGGCATCTTCTTCGACCTCGGCCTCGTGCACGAATACGCCAAGGCCGACCCTACCGACGCACGCTTCGGATGTCCAGAAGGCTGCGAAACGGGACGCATTATGCCGGTGGGCAACCCACCCAACAAGACCATCCGTCTTATCGGTGGAAAAATGGCAGGCAAACTCGTTATCCGCAACTGCATGTTCCTCAACGCCTCGTTCAACGGCATCATCATGACCAACATGGGGGGCGACTGGGAAATTTACAACAACGTATTTGTGGCCAACCTCTACGCATCTTGCGAAATCAACGGTGGTTTGAACCAAAACACTGGGGCACACCAATCCACAGTGGACTTCCACCACAACACCGTATTGTTCTCTTGGCCAACCACCAAGGAAATGGAAAGCATGGGCTACGGCTACCGCTTTAAAAACAGCGTTGACCACAATGTCCACCACAACATTTTCGGTTGCAACAACTACGGCGCATTGGACGGCGGATGGGACGATTCCAACCTGCCGGCTGACAAACGCAAAATCTGTTCGGCTTACGACAACCTCTTCTTCATGAACAAGGGCGACTTTGTTATGGCTGGAACAAGCGGCGGCAAATGGCTCTATGTACCGGGCAAACGCTTCGACGAAGTGGAAATGCTTACCAAGTATGAAAACAACAGGGAGCTGCCTTCAACCAGCAATTTCAAGGATAAAATTGACCAGCCTTATCTGAAAGGCTATGCTTCGCTCGAAATCATTACAACGGAAAGCTATGACCCAAATTCGGCTGCCAACCTTTACAGGGAAGCACACGGCTTGAACAAGCAGGGCACCATGACCACCCGCGTATCCATGTTCGGCAACCGCTACAATTTCGACAAGGCAGTACAACTCTTTGGAGCAGAACCGGAATACGGCGCACAGCTGCCAACCGGAAACTAAACAAAACACATAATAACCTCAAATAATAATAGTATGGAAAATCAAGCAACAACCAACGGCAACATCTTTTACGTGAGCCTCGAAAAGGGTAGTGCACGTGCAGAAGGCACACAGCAAGCCCCCATGAAGGACATTCAGAAAGCCATCGACAAGGCAACCAACGGCGACCTTATCCGCATTGCTCAAGGCAACTATCTCGGAACACTCGACCGCGGATGGATTGAAATAAAAGGAAAGTATGTCAGCCTCGAAGGAGGATGGAACGACGACTTTACCGAACGCAAGCCAACTCAATACATCACACGCATTCAGCCTACCGTAGCCCAAAGGGGTACCATCGGACAAGGATTGCTCATGATAGAGGCTTTTGCTGACAAGAATGCACAAATCATTATTGACGGCATCTTTTTCGACCTCGGCCTCGTGCACGAATATGCCAAAGCCGACCCGACCGACGAACGTTTCGGATGTCCCGAAGGTTGCGAAACGGGACGCATCATGCCGGTGGGCAACCCGCCCAACAAGACCATCCGCCTTATCGGTGGAAAAGTGGCAGGCAAACTCGTCATACGCAATTGCATGTTCCTCAACGCTTCATATAACGGCATCATTATGACCAGCTTGGGGGGTGCATGGGAAATCTGCAACAACGTGTTTGTAGCCAACCTCTACGCCTCCTGCGAAATCAACGGTGGTTTGAACCCCGTAACGGGTGCACACCAGTCAACGGTGGACTTCCACCACAACACCGTATTGTTCTCCTGGCCAACCACCAAGGAAATGGAAAGCATGGGCTATGGCTACCGCTTCAAAAATGGCGCCGACCATAATGTTCACCACAACATTTTCGGATGCAACAACTTTGGCGCATTGGACGCAGGATGGGACGATTCCAACCTGCCGGCTGACAAACGAAAAATCTGTTCGGCCTACGACAACCTCTTTTTCATGAACAAGGGAGACCTTGTTATGGCCGGAACCAGCGGCGGCAAATGGCTTTTTGTACCGGGCAAACGCTTCGACGAAGTGGAAATGCTCACCCAATACGAAAACAACAAGGAGATTCCCGAATCCAGCCAATTCAAGGATGTAATCGACCAGCCTTACCTGAAAGGCTTCGCTTCACTGAAGGTGATGACAACGGAAAGTTTCGACCCCAATTCTTCCGCCAACTTCTTGCGTACGGCTTTCGGATTAAACATGATGGGAACTGCCACCACGCGCGTTTCCATGTTCGGCAACCGCTACAATTTCGACAAGGCGGTACAACTGTTTGGCGCAGAGCCGGAATATGGCGCACAGCTTCCTGAAGGAAACTGACCCGGAAAAACAAGCATCTAACATCTAAACAAAGAAACAGTTATGGCCTATCAAGAAACAAAAAATATATCCTATGGTACTAGGGTGTCCAATTCCGTCAAGGGCATCGGTACGGGATTTATCCTGCTGTTGGCCGCAACAGTCTTGTTATGGTGGAACGAAGGACGTGCCGTAAAGACCACCAAAATGCTGAAGGAGGCCCAAGGAGTAACCGTACATGTGGAAGATATATCGCAAGTGGACCCGGCATTGGACGGTAAGCTGATTCATGCGACAGCTTTCACCCACACGGACGATTCCCTCAGTGACGCTACTTTCGGCATAGGTGCTGTGGCTATCAAGCTGGAACGGGAAGTGCAATATTACCAATGGGTGGAAAACAAGGAAACGGAAACGAGAGATAAGATTGGAGGAGGACAGGAAGAGATAACCACCTACACCTACCAAAAGGAATGGGTGGGAAGTCCGGTCAATTCACAGGAATTCAAAGACCCTGCCTACCAATCATCAAATTTCATCGTCATGAAACTGGAAGACAAGAACTTTGTGGCGGAAAACGTAACCTTCGGAGCCTATCGGCTGCCCCAAAACCTGATTTACTCCATCACCGGCGACATTCCTGTGGAGCTGAATTTCAGCGAGGAACAAATCAGACAATGGGAAAAGAATGTCAAACCCACCTTTGAAAGAATGGCAAAGGCGGAAACAGATTCAATGGCCCAACCTACGGAAGACGGCTATGTACATGTAAACGGCAACGTGCTCTATTTCGGAAAAAACCCGAACCTGCCGCAAGTCGGCGACATGTCCGTCACATTTACCAAAGTATTGCCGGGAGAAGCATCCGTCATTGCCAAAGTGAGCGGAAGCAGACTGCAGGACTATGTGGCGAAAAACGGGAAAAACTTCTCCGTTCTGAGAATGGGAGAAGCAAGCATGGAAGAAATGTACCACAGCGAACACACAACCAATACAAGTATGACCTGGATACTACGCATAGCAGGTCTGTTTTTGGTCATCATCGGTTTGAAAGGTATCTTCGGTATCCTGACAACCTTGTTGAAGGTATTGCCCTTCCTGGCCAATATTGCCGAACTGGGTGTCGGCTTGGTATGCAGTGTGTTAGGGTTGGTATGGTCACTTCTTGTCATTGCTTTGGCATGGCTGTTCTATCGGCCTGTCATTGCAGGGGTGTTGTTGGTTGTCATCATTGCCCTCGTTGTTTTCCTTGTAAGAAAGGGAAAGAACGAGAAGCATACAGAGGAGACTGTTGTTTAACAAAGCATCTTTCATACACCCTTCCTTTTCTGACATTCATTGGATATAGGACAGGGTTGTGAGATTTGTCAAAACACACATTACCATTCGCGACCATCTTGTCGGTACAGACATGCAGAGGGGTTGTGTCAAAATGAGCCATTTTGACGCAGCCCCTTTTAGGTATGTCAGAATAGGTAAGACCTCCACCCATGCACCCGTCATCCCGCACTTGCTGCGAACTCCAGGTGTTTTGCTTCTTGCGTGGCATATACCCCCCTCTCGAAAACAAGCATAAAGAGCTGAAAAAACCGAACCGCCACCCTTCCCGATTTGTAAATTTATTCTACATACAAAACATTGTATATCAATTTCTTAGTATGCTTTTGTGCGCCGTATGTTATAATACTCATAGTGTAATTTGCTCCAGGCTGACCATTTTCAGCTGCATTATGCGTTGCACGTTCTAACAAGATAAGCGGCAATCCGTTTTCTTTGCATTAGCAAGCAAACAGAAACCAACCGCAGCACCAGCTGCCAACAAATAACAACAGTACAAACCCCTAAAAAACAAAACAGTATGAAAAAAGCATTCTTTACTCTTGCTGTTGCCCTCTTGGCCGCCACAGGCGCATGGGCACAAACCACATTCACCGCCGAGAACCTGAAATACAAGGTTACCGACGAAACCACCCACACGGTGGAACTCACCGGTTATGTAACCAAACCGACAGGCACGCTCACCATTCCCGCCACCGTCACCAACGAAAGCACGGAATACAGCGTGACCAGCATCGGCAGCAGTGCGTTCTCATGGTGCTCTCAACTTACGGCAGTGACCATACCCGAGGGAGTAGCTACCATCGGATCTTCCGCATTCGAAAGTTGCTCCTCCCTCACGGCAGTGACCATACCCGCCAGCGTGACTAATATCGGCAGTTGGGTGTTCGACTATTGCTCTGCCCTGACAGCCATCCATGTGGCCGAAGGCAACACTGCCTACAGTTCGGAGGACGGCGTCCTGTTCAATAAGGACAAAACCACATTGGTGTGCTATCCTATCGGCAAAACGGAAACTACCTATACCGTTCCTGCCACAGTAACAACGATTGAAACCTCGGCCTTTGAAGACTGCACCGCCCTGACGCAGGTAACCCTGCCCGAAGGACTGACAAACATTTCCAACATGTCCTTTGAAGGATGTGCCGCCCTTGCACAAATAAACCTCCCCAACAGCCTGACAAGCATAGCAAACAGGGCGTTCTACGGCTGCACTTCCCTTACGGAAGTGACCCTGCCTGATGGCCTGACAAAAATCGAGTTTTACACCTTCTACGATTGCTCCGCCCTTGAAAAAGTGACCCTGCCCGAGGGCATAACATATATTGGCAACGAAGCATTTAAAAATTGCTCCGCCCTTACAGAAATGACCGTGCTTGCCACCACTCCGCCGACATTGGGAACCGACGTATTCCTGAACGTGAGCCGCACCATCCCCGTATATGTGCCCGCCGCATCGCTGGCAGCCTACCAGGCAGCAGCCGTTTGGAATGAATTCAACCTGCAAGCCATAGGCACCACCGGCCTGCCAACGGCAGTTATGCCGGAGAGCATCCGCATGCATGGCGGTCTGCTGCACAACCCGCAACAGCTGCACCTGACCCTCTACGACATGCAGGGACGCCAGGTGTATAGCGGCACCGACGCCACCGTAAGCCAGCCCGCAGGCGTATATGTGCTGCGTTGCGCAGGCGCAAGCGGCAAGGTAGTGTTCTAAAACCATCTGACAAGGACACCCGCCACCCCAAAGGGATGAATAGAATGGGGCAGCGGTGGCGGGAGGCCCTTATAAATATAATGTAAAAGACAAACGCAGCATTTGCTGCAAAAAAACAATACCATCAACCATTAAATTTTAATCCGTATGAAAAAAGCATTTTTTACTTCAGTACTTGCCCTGTTAGCCGCTATGAGCGCATGGGCACAAAACTCCTTTACCGTCAATGGTCTGAACTACCAGGAAACCGGCGTTGGCACCGGAAAGGTGAAAATAACCGGTTATACCACCAGGCCGACAGGCGTGCTCGACATTCCTGAAACCGTAAGCCCAAGTTCCGGTGGAAGCTACACCGTAACCGAAATCGCCGATGAGGTATTTTCCAGTTGCGACAACCTGACGGAGGTGATATTCCCCAGCACGATAACCGAAATCGGTGAGTATGCTTTCTACTATAGCCGGGACCTTACGAGCATCACCTGCTATGCTTCCACACCACCGGCTATGGGTGAAAATGCCTTTGGGACAGCCGACAAGACCATACCCGTATATGTACCCGCCAATGCACTGAGCAGCTATCAAAGCAATGCAGATTGGAGCGAATTCACCCGTACAACATACATAACATTCATTAGCAATAACTTGGAGTACAAGCTGCTGTACACAAGCCCCAACCAGGCGGAAATCATCGGTTATACCACCACGCCGACAGGCGTGCTGAACATTCCCGCAACCGTAAGCCATAAAGGCAAGGACTACTCCGTTATCACCATCGCAGAGGAGGTATTTGCCGAATGCTCAGGCCTGACGGAACTGGTATTCCCTGAATCGTTAAGAACGATTGGCGCCCATGCCTTCCACTACTGCCAGGACCTTACGAGCATCACCTGCTATAACACAACACCGCCGAATGTGGGTGAAAGTGCCTTTGAGGGAGCCGACAAGACCATACCCGTATATGTACCCGCTGAAGCACTGAGCAGCTACCGAAGCAATGCAAATTGGAGCGTATTCACCAACCTGCAAGCCATCGTAACAGAATTTACCGTCGGTGGACTGACATACAAAGTAATTGACCAGACTGCCAAAACAGTGGAAGTGAAAAGTTCCACCGATGAACTGCCAAGCACCGTGACAATTCCCCCAACCGTAAGCTACGGAGGCAAAAACTACACCGTAACCGCCATTGCATCGAGCGCATTCTATCAAAATCAAACCATCACGGCAATAACCATCTTCGAAGGCATAACATCCATTGGAAACAATACGTTCGGCAGGTGTTTTGCACTCACCACTGTGAACATACCGGCCAGCCTAACCCAAATGGGCGATTGGGTATTCGACAATTGCTCAGCCCTTACTGCAATCAACGTGGCCGGCGGCAACACTGCCTATTATTCGGGAAACGGCGTCCTGTTCAATAAGGACAAGACCACATTGCTATGCTATCCTGCCGGAAAGCCGGAAACCGACTATACCATTCCAAATAGCGTGACCGTCATAGGAGTGAATGCGTTCGCCTACTGCGATGCACTTACGCAACTAACCATACCCAGCAGCGTGACAAGCATTGGAGAATGGGCGTTCGACGGCTGCACGGCACTTGCGGAAATGACCGTACTCGCCACTGTGCCGCCAACATTGAGTGAGAATGTATTCAGAAACATCAACCGCGACATACCCGTATATGTACCCGCAGCATCGCTGGCAGCTTACCAGGCAGCCGAGGTTTGGAAAGAATTCAACCTGCAAGCCATAATGGTGAATGAATTTACCGTCGGTGGACTGACATACGAAGTAATTGACCAGACTGCCAAAACAGTGGAAGTGATAAACTTCACCAATGAACTGCCAAACACAGCAACGATTCCGGCTACCGTAAGCTACGAAGG
>JADIMG010000016.1 GCA_017694875.1 Candidatus Gallipaludibacter merdavium | reverse complement strand
TGTATACTTTTGCCCATAGTTGGATTAATTTTGTTTGGCGACAGAAATCTAACAAAAATGGGCTGACCTCGCAAGTGAAGTCAGCCCTATTTTTATATCTTCGATAATTTTTTTATCGGACAGCAATAATTCCAGATAGCAACGTAGTAGAATTGCGTAATATGGGATATTAAAAAATCACATTATACTGTGATTTGTGGCATTTTTGCCATGTATATCGCTAGGCATATATTCAAAATCACAGTAAATTGTGAATCTCCTTGCATGAATCAATGGTATTGTCTATTTTTGTGGAAAAATCACATTGCATTGTGAATACAAAAGATATTGGAAAAATAATCAAGGAGCGCCGAATGAGTTTGAAGGTGAATCAATTCGAACTTGCGGAATTGGCTGGTGTAGGAATTAATACATTGGTTGCCATTGAACGTGGACAAGGGAATCCAAAGTTAAGTACACTATTGGCTATTGTTGATACATTAGGACTGCAATTGGACCTTATAATGAAGGAGGAATGATATGAGAAGATGTGAAGTGTATGTACATGGAATTAAGGCGGGGATATTGACTGAATTGGATAACCATGAATATGTTTTTGAATATGATAAGACATATTTGACAGGAGATGAAAATCCACCAGTATGTCTTAATATGCCTTTACGTACAGAGGAATATCATGCAAAATCACTCTTCCCGTTTTTCTTTAATCTTCTTTCAGAAGGGGAAAATCGGAAGATACAAGCCCAATTACTCCATATCGCGCCGGAAGATGATTTTGGTATTCTGATGGCTACAGCGCAGACTGATACCATTGGTGCTGTAACGGTAAAACCTATAATTGTATGATACAACTCCATGTTTGCCCATCTACTTTAGCAGAAGGATTTGATACCTATTCACCATCTGCGAGAAAGCTTTTGTTTGACGGTAATAAGGTCAATCACTACATGGACATGCCTAGTCCAAATACGGATGATATACAGATAAAAGAAACATTAAGCAATGTGGGACGCATATCCCTTTCGGGAGCACAGCCGAAATTTTCTGTTCTGGTGGGGGAGGATAGGAAATTACGTTATACAAAGGAGGGAGAGCAAGGTACTTATATATTAAAGCCCCGACCAAATGCTTATCAAATCCTTAATAAGGATGATTGTGCTGCTAACGAACATTTAACCATGCAAATCGCAGAACAGGTGTATAAAATTGAAACAGCACCTAATGGAATCTGTTTCTTCTCTAATGATGAAATGGCCTATTTTACAAGGCGGTTTGATGTGGCTCCTAATGGAGGAAAATATCAGCAGGAGGATTTTGCGGCACTGATGGGATACACAAAAATAAATGGAGGGAGTGATTTTAAATATTTAAATGGCAGTTATGAAGAATGTGCGGAAATTATTAATAGGTATGTTAAAGCTGCTCGAGTTGATTTGCTGCGTTTTTTCAGATTGATAGTGTTTAATTTTGTCTCTCTGAATGATGATGCGCATCTTAAGAACTTTTCGTTAATCAATCGTCATGATGAATATAGATTGTCGCCGGCCTATGACCTGATGAATACTTCTTTACATTTAGTGAATTCGAGAATCTTTGCTTTGGATAAAGGCTTGTTTAGGGAAGGTATGACAATAAAGGATACGCATTCTTTTGGGAAAAAGGAATTTATGGAATTTGGAAGAAGAATAGGTCTTCCTGAATCTTTAGTGCAACGGGAGTTGGAGCGTTTCTCACAAGATAATCCTTTGATTGATAGCTTGATTGATAAATCATTCTTGTCAGATGCTTTAAAAAAACAATATCGTGATTCAATGGCCTACCGAAGGAAAATGCTAACGTTCTAAACGAACTTGATATATTGCTTTTTTGTCAATTTATTTTACTATATTTGCAAAAGGAATAAAATCTAAAATAAATTGCAAGCCGAACACAGAGGTCAATTTTATTTGAACTATGGTGAGGCGCAGCATTTATTGTAAACTGAAAGTTTAAAATAATATTGCTATGAGAAAAAATGCATTTCTGTTGCTCTTATTTTGGGCAACTTCCATGACAACAACTTGGGCATGTACGGGTATTTCATTTAAGGCGAAAGATAATTCCTATGTGGTAGCAAGAACCATAGAGTGGGGAGGTAGCGACTTGAACAGCATGTATGTGGTGATTCCACGTGGACATCAGGAAGTGGCACTTACCCCAACGGGGCAAAACGGACTGAAATTCCAAAACCGCTATGGGGTAGTGGGACTGGCTGTGGCACAAAAGGAGTTCATTGCCGATGGAATGAACGAAGCGGGATTGGCGGCCGGATTGTTCTATTTTCCCGGATATGGAAGCTATTGTGAATATGACAGCACACAAAACAGTAAAACCATTTCCGACTTGCAGGTAGTGCCTTGGATGTTGGCCAATTTTGCAACCGTTGATGAGGTAATAAAGGCATTGGATGATATTAGGGTAATTTCCATTAATCCGGATGGAGGAAAGGCCTCTACAGTACATTGGCGCATTGCGGATGCATCTGGCAGACAAGTCGTATTGGAAATTACAGAGGGCGGAAAAGCGCATTTCTTTGAAAACAAGGTGGGAGTATTGACCAACTCGCCTGGATTTGAATGGCAGGTGACCAATCTGAATAACTATGTGAATCTCTATCCGGGAAATGCTCCCGTTAAACAAATGGGAGGTGTGACATTGGCTTCTTTTGGAGCGGGTACAGGTTTTCGTGGAATACCGGGAGACGTAACCCCTCCATCGCGTTTCGTTAGGGCTTTCTTCTATCAGACAACGGCACCACAGGCTGCAACGGCTTACGATGCTGCCATGTCGGCTTTCCATATACTCAATAACTTTGATATCCCTATCGGTGTGGAGCATGCTGACCAAAAGGAGATGCCTGATTTGCTAACGGCTACACAATGGACGATTGCGACTGATATCACAGGAAGGAAAATTTATTATCGCACTGCTTTCAACAGCCTGATTCGTTGTATAGATCTTACCACAATCAAATTTGACAAGGTAAAATACCAATATGCACCGCTGGACCCGGAAAAGAAGGAAACAATTGAAATGATTCAAATCAAAAAATAAACTGTTGTTGCCGGATAAGGAATTTGGAAAATATGGAACCGAACAGGTGGAATTTTTCCAGTATCTAAGTGGATGATTGTAAGTAGATTATAACGAATAAGATTATTTTTTCAAAAAGAAGGGGCATAATCCATTCTTTTTGCCTACATTTGCACGCTAGTTTTAAAGCATGGGAATTAACATTTGTCATAACTACCAGACACATCCATTGCCATAGGGTGTTTCCTGTCTGAACCGATTGGTCAGAGGGGCGGCTGATGCATGGGTGTTGGAGCTATGCCAATATTTACTGATTAACACATTAATACCGCAAGAGAATTGGAACCGAAATTGAAGTTATACGGTTTTAATAACCTGACCAAAACACTGAGTTTTAACATCTATGATGTTTGTTACGCAAAAACAGAGCGTGAGCAGTTGGATTATATCCGTTACATTGATGAACAGTATAATTCTGAACGTCTGACCAATATCTTGTGTAAAGTGACCGAAATGATCGGGGCAAAGGTGCTGAGCATTTCCAAACAGGACTATGACCCCCAAGGAGCTAGTGTTACGTTGCTTGTTTCGGAAGAGTACAAGGTGAAGAACAACATGAAAGGAGAAACGGTTGTTGGACACTTGGACAAATCACATGTGACGGTCCATACCTATCCGGAATACCACCCGGAAAACTCAATCGCTACATTCAGAGTCGATATTGATGTTTCTACCTGTGGACATATTTCCCCATTGAATACACTCGATTATCTGATCAACAGCTTTGATTCCGATATCATTACGATCGATTATAGGGTGAGAGGTTTCACACGCGACATGAATGGCAGGAAATGCTTCAATGACACGGAAATCTCTTCCATCCAGAATTTTATTGACCCAGGCATTCTGAGAAGATATGACGCTTTGGATGTCAATGTGTATCAGTCAAACATATTTCACAGCAGAATGCTGATCAAGGATATCGTCCTGCAAAATTATCTTTTCAAAGTGGATAGCTATGAATTGGCACCGGAGGAACGGATGCTGATTTCCGAAAACCTGAGAAGGGAAATGATTGAAATTTATAGTGGAAGGAATATTTTTTCCTAAGTCGTTTCAACTGTATGCAATAGAATGGTGGAACAAGAACGAATGCCTATTTATGAGGCTTTGAAGGAATACAGAAACAATCGCATTGTTTCATTTGATGTGCCCGGACATAAACAGGGGAGGGCAAATACAAAATTGACGGAGTTTCTCGGAAAAGACTGTATGAGTGTCGACGTCAATTCAATGAAACCGCTTGATAATCTGTGTCATCCGACTTCTGTTATTAAGGAGGCTATGGATTTGGCGGCCAAGGCTTTTGGTGCTTCACATGCGTTCTTTATGGTCAATGGTACATCGTCTGCCGTACAGGCAATGGTGATGAGCGTTTGCAAAATGGGGGAAAAGATTATCATGCCGAGAAATGTGCATAGAAGTGCTATCAATGCTTTGATTTTGAGTGGAGCGCAGCCGATTTATGTCGACCCGAAAATGAATGCGGATTTGGGTATCTCTTTGGGCATGACAGTGGAAGGGGTAAGACAGGCGATTGAACAACATCCCGATGCGAAAGCGGTTTTTGTCAATAATCCTACCTATTATGGCATCTGCTCCAATTTGAGAGAAATCGTGAAAATGGCGCATGAAGCGCACATGCAAGTGCTGGTTGACGAGGCACATGGGACGCATTTCTATTTTGGGGAAAATATGCCGGTTAATGCGATGGCTGCAGGAGCCGATTTTGCGGCGGTTTCGATTCATAAAACAGGAGGAAGTCTTACACAGAGTTCGCTACTCTTGCTCAATGACAATGTGAATCAGGATTACGTGCGGCAAATCATCAACTTGACGCAAACAACCTCTGCATCATACCTTCTGATGTCTTCCTTGGATATTGCACGTTCCAATTTGGCTTTGAACGGGAAGGCGATTTTTGCCAAGGCTACCCAATTTGTAGAATATGCACGGGATGAGATTAACAAAATCGGTGGATATTATGCTTTTGCCAATGACATTGTCGACAAGGATGCGGTTTATGCATTTGATATTACAAAATTGTCCATCCATACGCGTCGAATGGGCTTGGCTGGAATTGAAGTGTACGATTTGTTGCGCGACGATTTTGGCATACAGATTGAATTTGGAGATATAGGTAATATATTGGCCATCATATCGGTGGGTGACCGTATGCAGGATATTGAACGTTTGATTGCCGCATTGGCGGAAATCAAACGTTTGTACGAAAAAAGTCCTGTGGGACTTTACGACCATGAATATATTGAGCCGGAAGTGGTATTGACGCCCCAAAAGGCTTTTTATGCCAATAAGGTGTCTTTGCCGATTCAGCAAACGGAAGGTTGTGTCTGTGGGGAATTTGTGATGTGCTATCCGCCGGGAATTCCTATTCTGGCACCCGGAGAGAGAATTACAAAGGATATATTGGATTATATCTGTTTTGCCAAAGATAAAGGCTGTTTGATTACGGGACCTTTGGATGTGGATATTGAATACTTGTCGGTTGTGGAATAATAATGATGAATGGATATGGAACTTTGGTTTAGCGAAAAACATACGGAGAATATCCAGTTTCAAATTAAACTGGAAAAACAGCTTTTCTCGGGAGAAAGCGATTTTCAACGGATTGATGTCTTCCAAACAATAGATTTTGGAAAAATGTTGGTGCTGGACGGGGTAATTATGACTACCGAACGGGACGAGTTTATCTATCACGAAATGATTACACATGTGCCCATGGCCGTAAATCCGGATATCAAGAAAATTCTTGTTATTGGAGCGGGCGATGGTGGAACTGTGAACCAGTTGATTAAATATGACTCAATCGAAAGGATTGATGTCGTTGAAATCGACAAAATGGTGGTGGATGTGTGCAGGGAGTTTTTTCCTATGGCTTCAAGCTTTGATGATGAAAGGGTACATCTTTTTTATGCCGACGGTCTGAGGTTTATTCGTACGGTGCAAAATGAATATGATTTGATTATTGTGGATTCCACAGATCCGTTTGGACCGGGGGAAGGACTGTTTACGAAAGAGTTTTATGGTAATTGCTATAAGGCACTAAATGCAGACGGCATTCTGGTTAACCAACATGAAAGTCCTTTTTATGAAGGAGATGCCATGGCAATGAGAAGAGCGCATCAGAGAATTTGTAGCGTGTTTGAAGTGGCGAAGGTTTACCAGTTGCATATTCCAACGTATCCTTCAGGACATTGGCTGTTCGGATTTGCATCCAAGAAACATTTGCCTGAGCCGCATGCTGAACGTTGGAACATGTTGGGCATCCAAACGAAATATTATAATACAAACTTGCATAAGGGCTGCTTTATGTTGCCCACCTATGTAACGGATATGTTGAAAAGTGTAGAGAAGTAATTGATGAAACCGAATATTGCTACTTTTATTGCTTGCGACGCAGAATATGACGAGGCTAAGGCGGTCATTTTTGGGGCGCCTTTTGACCAGACAACGTCTTTTAGACCAGGAACGCGCTTCGCTTCTCAAACCATGCGTTCGGAATCTTTTGGAATAGAGACTTATTCTCCCTATCAGGATAAGGATTTGTTGGATATTAAAGTGATGGATGCCGGCGATTTGGAATTGCCTTTTGGAGATGTGGAAAGGTCGTTGGATATGATTTACCGGCAGACAAAACAGATACTCGAAGATGAAAAAATGCCAGTAATGATTGGGGGAGAGCATCTGGTAACTTTGCCTCAGTTTAAAGCCGTACTTGAAAAATATCCCGATGTGCATATCATCCATTTTGATGCTCATGCCGATTTGAGAATGGATTATTTGGGGCAACAACTGTCGCACGCTTGTGTTATGAGACGCTGCTTCGAATTGGTAGGTGAGAATCGTATCTTCCAATTTGGTATCCGTTCAGGCGATAGATGCGAGTTTGGCATCAAAGGAATATATACGCATAAGTTCGATTTGGCTACTTTTCCGCAAATGGTGGAGAAACTGAAGGGGATGCCTATCTATTTTACACTGGATTTGGATGTGCTTGATCCATCTGTTTTTCCGGGAACAGGTACACCAGAGGCAGGAGGCATAACTTTTAAGGAATTGTTGGAGGCGGTGATGCATTTGAATAAATTGAATGTTGTGGGATTTGATGTAAATGAATTGGCGCCCAATTATGACCATAGCGGTGTGTCCACAGCTGTGGCTTGCAAAATTTTGCGTGAAATCCTGCTGGCTACGCTTTAGTCACAGTCTCACAGAAAAATAGAAAGCAAATCAAAATAGATTGCTTTTCCCATTGATTGGCAAATAGATATACTGATATTTACTTCATAAAAAATCTTATATAGTTGATTGAATGTCAATCTCTAATGTGAAAACCATCGTTTTTTCTTGAAAAAACTTGGTAAAATATTTGCGTATATGGTGTAAAGGCACTACTTTTGCGCCCGCTTTCGGAACGATGCCGGCGGGTGTGAGTGAAGGAAGCGTTTGGATTTACGGACGTGAAGTCCCCGGTCCCCGTAAGTCTCCCCGAGCGGGAGCGGGCGATCTTTGGATGACTGGAAAAGATACGAA
>JADIMG010000015.1 GCA_017694875.1 Candidatus Gallipaludibacter merdavium | reverse complement strand
TGACATCGTGCATCCAAAGGAAAACGCTCCACTCCAACAGCGGATTTTGGAAAAAGGAGGACTTATCCTGTCCGAACATCCTTTCGGAGTGAAGGCCAATCCGACAAGGCTTATCGCCCGCAACAGATTGCAGGCGGCGTTATCAAGTACTGTTATCTTGGCAGAATGTCCACAGAAAAGCGGAAGTATGCACACCATGCGTTTTGCACGCAAATATCACAAACGATGCCTTGCGGTCTCATATCCTGAATACTCCTGCGTTAATGCGGGTAATGAATTATTAATCAATTCTAACCTTGCAAAAAGCATTTAATGAAATGAAGAAAGTCTTGATATTCCCGGCACCTTTTCTTATAAAGAACCCGACCACAGATCAACAGAATGACTATTTGTTTTCATTGCTGATGGAGGAAATGGCCATGGAAGGCATAGGCGATTTCATAGAGGTCAATGCTTTGAACAAATCAAATTATTACGAGGATGTTCGCAAAATCATTGCTGAACGGAAACCGGACTGGGTGATTGCAGCCGGAGAATCGGCTACGGCTTGTATCGGTCTTCATGGGATAAAAAAGATGCTGGTCAATCCTATTGTCACTTTCGATGATTTGAACAATGTCTCCGAATATGCCCGTATGCATACATACGGCTTCTTTGGAGCATTGCCGGAACAAGAAAAAAGCTATGAATTGTTTCAAGCCGTTTATCCTAATGCATCATGGTTTGTCAATGCTCCAAATTTGCAACTTATTGATATTAAAGATATTATTCGTGGTATAATAAATTCTATGATATGATTAGTCAAAACTTTATCGAAAGCAATTTCCCAAAAGGAAAATTGACATTAGTCGTTGGTCGTCCTAGTATCGGCAAAACCTCCTTTGCTATCTCGTTGGCAATTAGTATGGCTGAGCAAAATCAAAGAGTTATTTATTTCTCCCTTGAAATGACTAAGGAGCAACTTATTAAAAGGATAAGGCTCCAAAATGAACAAATAGCAATAGGGGAAAGTATTGTCATTGATGATATTTCTCAAACCAAACCGAGTTATGTTCGCAGTCAACTCGAAACCAAATCTATCGATTACATTCTAATTGATTACATCCAACTGATGGAAGCAGATAACCAAGAACTTTCTCGTGAAGAAATAGTGTCGTCGATTGTATGTGAACTAAAAAAATTGGCAATAGAGTTGGATGTTCCGATTATAGCTTTGAGCCAAACCTCTCGCAATGGTGATTTGGGAATCCGGTCTGGCATTTTGGCTGAAATCAATGTAGCTATTCTTTCCCGATCTAATTCATATCATCAGCTGATATACAAATCTTACATGGGGCACAATAGCTGCATTACGCATTTTTACTTTGATCATGACACAACAGAAGTCATTGACTATTATGGTGACTTTTTATCATTCAACGACCTTCTGATTCTTTTTGCATTAAATCGGCCAAACATAGATGTAAACATCAATATGCTGTTTGAGGCAAAGAAAAATCCTATAAAACATGCATTTCCTCATTTGAATACAATACTGCATAATACATACGGACTTTTTGTATTTCAGGAGCAATTGATGGATATAGCACAATTTATAGGAGGGTTTTCTGAAGAAGACAGCGACAAATTACGTCAGGTGATGGGCAAAAAATGTACAGATAAACTTGATGAAATGAAGCCTGATTTCATTCGCAACGCTGTCAAAAACGGATATACAAAGCAGCAAGCCAATAATTTATATCAATGGATGATTGATCGCTCGATATACCTTTTTAAACGGGCGTTTGCTGAAAAATGCATAAAAGAATGGTTAGAACACATGAACAGTTTATAATGATTATATGATAGTTACAGGACAATACACCTCGGCAGAAATATTTACCGAAAACATCGAAGAAACCGCCTTGCAGTGGGTAAGGGAACAATGCGACCATCCCGCTTTCGAGGGGGTAAGAATTGTGCAGATGCCCGATGTCCATGCAGGCAACGCTTGCAACGTAGGAACAGTGTACCGGATAGGGGCTTATCTTAATCCCGATCATGTGGGTGTTGACATTGGATGTACCATAACCATGCACAGATTGTCCTCCGTAGTCACACCGGAAGATTTTGCCTTACTTGACCACAAAATCCGTGAGGCTATCCCGACCGGTACGGAGATTTGTAAGAAAAACAGTCTAAACGAAAAGGAACTGTTTCGCTTTCTTGATTCGCAATACCGGAAAGCACGATCATCCGCTCCCGAACTGATTAACGAAGTGCCACGCATAGATGCCCGTTTCGTTTCGGACTTCTGTCGCAGGATAAAGCTTCAAGAAGCAATCTTTTATAAAAGTTTAGGCACTCTCGGTGGCGGCAATCACTTTATTGAATATGGAGAGGATGACAAGACGCAGGAAGGATGGCTCACAATACATTGTGGCTCCCGGAATGTGGGAGTAAAAGTTGCCAACCATTGGCACAACATTGCGCAGAATCCCAAGCGGGCACAATTTATCGGCTATCTGTGGGGAGATGCGCTCAATGGATATCTGTCCGACATGATTGTGGCACAGGCGTATGCCCTATATAATCATCATATCATCCGTGACCGTATTTTTGCCATACTGAAGAAACTCTGCAAGGCAAAATGTGTGGAGTCTCTATTTACCACCCACAATTATATTTCTGTATGCGAAGACTATCCCATGCTGCGCAAAGGGGCAGTTGAAGCTGCAGAAGGAGAACGCTTTTGTCTGCCTTTCAACATGCGTGACGGCATTGCCATCTGTGTGGGCAAAGGGAATGCAGATTGGAACTGTTCCGCTCCGCATGGAGCCGGACGTGCCATGTCGAGAAATGC
>JADIMG010000014.1 GCA_017694875.1 Candidatus Gallipaludibacter merdavium | reverse complement strand
AGTTTAAACCGTGGCAATTACAGTAAAAGCAGTTTGTTACAAGTCTAAGGTACTTAGTAACAATGAATCACCTCTAATGTTGAGAGTGACAAAAGACAGAAAGCTGAAATATGTCAGTCTTGGCATATCTCTTAATCCTGCAAATTGGGACTTCTCCAAGAATGAGCCAAAGGCAGATTGCCCCAATCGTGAGTACATCGAAATGCTCATAGCGGATAAAATCAAAGAATACTCCGCTAAAATCATTGAGCTTAAAGCAACCAACCAAGAGTTTACCTCCACCTCTCTTGTGGAGAAAGTCTGCGTGAAGCATACCAACCGTAAAACGGTGGAAGTTGTCTTTCAAGAGTACATGACTTCTCTTATAAAGGCTGGACGCAAAAGCTATGCCTTATCAATCAAGCAAACATATAACTCCATTAAAGAGTTCTGCCATAGTCTTGACTTCTATTTCTCTGAAATGGATGTGGCTTGGCTGAAACGATACGAGTTGTTTTTAAGAGAGCAGCGTTTGGCGGAGAACACCATAGGCATACGATTCAGAACTTTACGAGCTATCTATAATGTGGCAATGGAAGAAGATGCAGTTTCACAAGATTGCTATCCTTTCAAGAAATTCAAAGTAGCAAGACTTCATCAAGACACCATCAAGCGAGCCTTGACAAAAGGGGACATAGAACGTGTGCTGCAATTCCAATCATCTAACCGTTACATGAGATTCCCTATTGACATCTTTGCGTTTACCTACTATTGTGGTGGAATCAATTTCACTGATATAGCCAACCTCACACAAGCAAACATTGTGGTGGACAAGCTAATCTACAAGCGTCAAAAGACCAAGAAACTGATTAAAATTCCACTTCAACCACAAGCATTGACACTTATAAAGAAGTACCACAATACAGAATCCCCTTACCTATTTCCTATCCTTTCACCATTTCATAAGACAGAAGAACAGAAAGCAAATAGAATACACAAGGTGATTACTAAGGTGAACGACCGTTTGAAGCAAATAGGTGAAGCGTTGAATCTGCCTATACCTTTCACTACATACGTTGCAAGGCATAGCCAAGCAACCGTGATGAAGAAAGCAGGAGTTTCTACGGCAGTTATCCGTGAAATCATGGGGCATAGTTCTGAAAGAGTGACACAAATCTATCTTGACAGCTTTGACAATGAACAGATTGATGAAGCAATGAAAAACTTGCTATAAATACAGAAAAGTCCGCTTATCAAATGATAGGTGGACTTTTTTCATTACCTTTATAGCCTAAAAATCAAAGAGCTATGGAACAACCAATAGATGAAAACAACGAGAAACTGTTTCAGTACATTTCAAGCCTTTTAAGAGGAAAAGGAGAACCGTTCTATCTACCTGACGGCACACCTATATATCCCAACATTTTGAATGTGAATATGCCATTTGAAACAATGCACATATTTGCAGAACGCTACAACAATGGTGAAATACTATGCCCTTATAAGTACGAGAACTATATCAATGACAAAGAACTACAAGCCACTATAAATGGGCTGCAAATGGATGTAGATGCTTTTTGGTTACTTGCCATATTCTGTTTTGACTTTGCCCGTAGTGTGTGCATAAACGGATTCACCATAAAGGACAGCGCAAGAAGAACAATCGAAAAGTTTATCAATCTCACCCCTGAAGATGAAGATTCTGCAATGAAGCTCACCATTAAAACGGACAAGGGCAAAATGGAGATTGAGGACAGTCATGCCATTACCTATATTCTAAAATGGGTAAAACAAGCCTATGAGCAAAACGAAGATGCAATACATGGCTGGACGGCAGAAGAAGCCAAAGACATATTTAATCCAAGACAAGAGTCCTATTCCGTGTTTATATGGTACTTTGCTACTTTAATGATAGAGTTTTTTACACTCAACCCACAATTTAAAGGCAGACAAAAGAAAGGAGAGGTCGCATCGCTCAACAAGAAATGGCTAATCTCAAAATTGATATATTATATGCAACTATCTTCACATGAAGATTTTAAGACAGATGAGCATTTACTTAGAGGTTTTCTAAAACAATATAAGAACAAGAAAATTAAGACACATTCGGATATATATTACTAAGGAATACAGCATATTATCCTTTACAAAAGGAATCCTGTTACTCCAATGCGAGTGGCAGGATTCTTTCTTTTTATCCTATTCTCATTTTAAAGGGAGTAACATTGCGACTAAAAATCACTCTTCTTTCGTTTCCTCAAGCCACCGTACCTTTGCAACGTGTCCGAAACACAAAGCGAGATGCAGCATAGCAATGTGTGGGTAGATATATTGTTGAATAAAACTTAAAAAGAAATGATATATTCTTTTAAAGGGATTACTTCCCAAGCCGAGCAATCGTATGATAATACGGCAGCTCATAGTGAACTAAAAGCGATGATGAATCGTAGTGAAAGACTTTCTCTCTATTTCACCATAGACCAATACGGTTATGAAGCCATCAGAGTGGAGAGCAAGACGACCAAGAACTTTGCCTATCAAATCAACCAAGAAGCATTTGCATGGGTGATGAACTATCTGATGAAAGGTGAAACAGAGGACTTCAACGTGAAGCCCGAAGCAGTAACCAAGTCCGAAGAAACGGATGCCAACAAATTCCGCAAGGATATGTTGAAGCTGTTTGTGGAAAACAGAATAGGAAACATTCAATTTACCCCCGAATTTCGGGACAGGACAGGAAAACTCACAGCAGTAGCCAACTTCCGTAACGGAACTATACTTTTCTTTATGGAACGTGACGAAGAAATCACCGATTATTTGCGAGAGAAAGGATTGATTAGATAGGCAACATTATTAACCGAGAGTTGGAGGGCAATCAAAAGCTCTCCACTCTCTTAAAATCCTTTTGAATTATGAAGAAGATAATTTTACCAATAAATAGAGGACAAAGATTGTCTGATATTTACACGATAGAGAAGAATACTATTCTCTGCAAGACACTTACAGGATTGGGAGCCACTTATTCAGAAATCAAGGCTAAACGCCATTCTATTATTATAGAACTGAATCAGCCACCTATTGTTGGCAAATGCAAAGACCCGAAACATAAGAAAGACAACCTTTTCGGAGTGATGCAGAAAGTTACAGTAGATGATGTGATTGAATATCTTGAAGATACCATTGCCAATGGCAAGCTCATTAAGATATTATGCACACCCGAAAGTTTTTATAAGGTCAAGCAATCCTTTGAATACTTGGAACTGAATATGTACACGATGTGTTTCATGTTATTGGACGAGTGCCACAAACTTGTCAAAGACAACGATTATCGGGAAGATATAACTTTACCAATAGATGACTTCTTTCATTTTGACAAAAAAGCTATGGTGTCAGCTACCCCAATTATACCCTCTGACCCACGTTTTGAAGAACAAGGATTTATGCTTGTGGAAGTCAAGCCCAGCTATAACTACACCAAAGCAATGAACATAGTCCATACAAACAATGTGCTTGAAGCATTGAAAGTGACCTTACCAAAAATAAAGCAAGCACAAGAAGAGCCGAGAAGCATTTGCTTTTTTATCAACAGCACAGACATGATACACCAACTTATGAATAAGCTGAATATCATTGAAGATAGTGCGGTATTCTGTTCTACTAAGAGCGTGGATAAGCTGAAACGAAACGGATTCAACCATGCCTATGATAATTGGAACAACAAGCATAAGAAGCCTTATATGTTCTTTACAAGCCGTTTTTACAGTGCATTGGATATGGAGCTTGACGAAAAGCCCGATATTGTCTTTGTCACAGAGCCTTACTTTGCTGAATACACGATGATAGCCCCTTGCACGGATGCAGTACAAGCAATCGGACGTTTCAGATGTGGAGTTTCTACCATACACCATATAGTGAATACCAACGAAAGTTATCCGATTAGAACAAAGTCCGGCATAGTAGAATATCTTAAAGCAAGTAGAGATGCTTACAAAGCTATAAAGAATATATACCTCTGTGCCACTTCTATTGAAGCAAGAAATGCTTTTAAGGCAGCGTTGGATATATTGCCATTTAACAAGATGCTCAAAAATGGCAGAACGGACTATTTTGCCATTGACAACTATATGGATGAAGCGTTGGTTAAGTCCTCGTATAACAACATGGATTCGCTTATGGAACTTTATGGAAAGACAAACCATTTCAAGGCTGAAATATCCGATTCTCTATTTTATCCGTTAGGTGACAAGGAACGGCTAACATTGGAGAACAAGAATACATCAATAAAGGAAAGCCGTAAAAAGTTGGTAGAGATTCTTGAATCTTTGAAAAACGACATGGATTCTCCTATCATTCAAACGCACATAAGAGAACTCCGCAGACTTGACCCGTTTATTGTTGAAGCCTACGAAAAGGTAGGCAAAGAGGTGATAGAGATAAATAATTCAAGTTTCGCAAGTTCAACTTGCAGGTTTTAATCTATAAATGTCGCAAATATGTTTCATATCTTCCTCCCTGTTGATGATAGCCTGATAGATATCTTCATC
>JADIMG010000115.1 GCA_017694875.1 Candidatus Gallipaludibacter merdavium | reverse complement strand
TATTTGTATTCTTCCTTATTTTTGCAGGTATCATTCTTGATAAAATGGGCGTACGCTTTACGGCAGTACTTTCGGGTATTGTGATGCTCATCGGGGCAACCATTAACTGGTATGCTGTAACTCCACAGTTTATGGGGAGCGGATTGGAAACATGGTTTACCAACAACCTGAACTACATACCTGGCTTTGATGAATTGGGAATATCACCCTTTTATAGAGGAATGCCAGCCTCTGCCAAATTTGCCGCTATCGGATTCATGATATTTGGATGCGGTGTTGAAATGGCGGGCATCACCGTTTCAAGAGGTATTGTTAAATGGTTTAAAGGCCGTGAAATGGCTCTGGCAATGGGTTCAGAAATGGCTCTGGCACGTCTTGGTGTCGCAACCTGTATGATATTCTCGCCTGTATTTGCCAGACTGGGAGGTACAATTGACGTTTCCCGTTCCGTAGCCTTTGGCGTCGTTTTACTGCTGATTGCTCTTATCATGTTTATTGTCTATTTCTTCATGGATAAAAAACTGGATGCACAAACAGGAGAAGCAGAAGAAAAGGACGATCCATTCAAGATTAGTGATTTGGGAAAAATTCTGTCAAGCGGTGGTTTCTGGTTAGTCGCATTATTATGCGTACTGTATTATTCCGCCATTTTCCCCTTCCAGAAATATGCGGTCAACATGCTTCAATGCAACCTGACATTCCACGAAGTACCAGCAGACTCTTTCTGGGCCACTAATACGGTAACCATTATCCAATATGTTATCATGCTCATCGTTGCCGCTTCAGCCTTTGCAAGTAACTTTGCCAAGAAAAAGGCAGTGAAATATTCGACACTTATACTGGCAATTGTATCACTTGTTATATTCTGCTACATGGGCTATATGCGTCAAAGTGCAGAAACCGTATTTGCTGTATTTCCACTCTTAGCTGTAGGCATTACCCCAATTCTCGGCAATTACGTAGACCACAAAGGAAAAGCAGCCAGCATGCTTGTAATCGGTTCTTTACTTCTCATTGCATGCCACTTGACCTTTGCCTTCATACTTCCTACGTTTAAAGGGAATGCCATTGGAGGTATTATTGTAGCCTATCTGACCATTTTAGTACTGGGAGCGAGTTTCTCACTTGTCCCTGCATCCTTATGGCCCAGCGTACCTAAATTGGTAGATCAGAAAATCATAGGAAGCGCCTATGCACTGATTTTCTGGATTCAAAATATAGGCTTGTGGTTATTCCCATTATTGATTGGTAAAATATTGGACAATACAAACCCACAATTGGTAGAAGACGTAAAGAATGGTCTTATTTCTGCAGAAGAAGCTGCAGTTTCCTATAATTATACTGCCCCACTGGTTATGTTGGCATTCTTAGGTGTGGCAGCACTCGTTTTAGGTCTGGTACTTAAAGTGGTAGACAAGAAGAAAGGGTTAGGGCTTGAAGAACCTAACATCAAATAATCAAATTATAATACCAAACAAATGACTTCTTAAGGTTACTTCAAAATAGCTTCAAGAAGTCATTTGTCTTTAATCGGCCTATCAATTATTATTATAATCAAAAAAGAAGATGTAGCGAATTGTTTGCTCTCGCTACATCTTCTTTTTATCCAGTAAAATACCTGAGTGAGCTATCCTACCTGTACGCCATTTTTTACAGCATCGCTTGGAGAAACAACTACCAAACGACCATCGGCATCAACAGCACTGATAATCATACCTTCACTCATGATACCTCTAAGTTTACGTGGCTCAAAATTAGCAACAAAGCAAACTTGCTTTCCTACCAATACTTGTGGGTCAGGATAGCTTTGAGCTATACCAGACAGAATGGTACGTCCACCCATGCCATCGTCAATCTTGAATTGAAGAAGTTTGTCGGCCTTCGGTACTTTGGTGCATTCCAAAACCGTACCGACACGCATATCCAGCTTTTCAAAATCAGTGAACGGAACATTGGTTTTTACCGATTCCGGTTTGAAACTGTTCAATTCGTTGGCTTTTTTTGTATCAAGCAATTTTTGCACCTGTGCCTCAACAACAGAGTCCTCAATCTTTTCAAACAAGAGTTCTGCCGGATTGATTTGATGTCCTTCTTTCAACAAATCAACTTTGCCAAGGTCATTCCAAGAGAAGTTTTCCATTGCCAACATCTTACGCAATTTCTCAGAAGAGAAAGGCAAGAACGGCTCAAATGCAATGGCCAAATTGGCAGCAATCTGCAATGCCAAGTGCAAGATGGTTGCTGTACGTTCCATATCGGTCTTGGCAGTTTTCCAAGGCTCGGTATCTGCCAAATACTTGTTACCGATACGTGCCAGATTCATAGCCTCTTTCTGAGCATCACGGAATTTGAATACGTCCAACAGTTTTTCAACTTGAGTCTTAACATCGGAAAAATCCTTTAATGTTGCCTTATCATAATCATTCAACTCGCCACAGGCGGGAACTTTCCCATCAAAATATTTATGGGTCAACACCAAACCACGATTAATAAAGTTACCATAGACAGCCACCAACTCATTATTGTTGCGTGCCTGAAAGTCTTTCCAGGTAAAGTCATTGTCTTTTGTTTCTGGCGCATTGGCTGTCAAGACATAACGAAGAACGTCCTGTTTGCCTGGGAAATCATGCAAATATTCGTGCAACCAGACAGCCCAGTTACGTGAAGTGGATATTTTGTCGCCTTCCAAATTCATAAACTCATTGGCAGGAACATTATCTGGCAAGATATAAGAACCTTCTGCCTTCAACATAGCCGGGAATACAATACAGTGGAATACAATATTGTCCTTTCCTATGAAATGAATCAGGCGTGTTTCTGGATCTTTCCACCATTTCTCCCATGAATCAGGCAACAATTCTTTTGTATTGGAAATATATCCGATTGGCGCATTAAACCATACATAAAGAACCTTTCCTTCTGC
>JADIMG010000114.1 GCA_017694875.1 Candidatus Gallipaludibacter merdavium | reverse complement strand
ACGATTTTCGCTTGTTTTCTAATTGCAACACTAAGATAAGTGAAAAATCTGACACAGCAAAATCCTGGGCAACTTTTTGTTGCTCAGGAACTTATAAATTAATTTAAATCAAAGTGTTGCGGAATTAAGGTAAAATAAAATAAAATGTTATATTTGCGCCCGAAGTCATTAGAAAACCAACATAAACGAAATATATAAATTAACCCTTTAGTTTCATATAAAAAACATTCAAAAGTAATGAACAAGAATTTTTTACGCAAACCTTTACTTGCATTATCTTTGCTGCTATCTGTAGGTTTGTATGCTCAGGAAATGCCTCCTGTGGAACCACTTCCCATTGACCCGGAAGTACGTTATGGAAAACTGGAAAACGGATTGACCTACTATATCCGTCATAATGAAGAACCCAAAAACCGCTGTGAGTTTCACATTGCTCAAGCTGTTGGAGCCATTTTGGAGGAAGACGACCAAAACGGTTTAGCCCATTTCCTGGAACACATGGCATTCAATGGTACGACCCATTTTGAAGGAAAAGGCATCATCAACTATTTCGAGTCCGTGGGTGTGAATTTTGGTGGCGATATCAATGCATATACTTCCTTGGATGAAACGGTTTACCGTCTAAGCAATGTGCCCACTATCCGCGAAGGCATTATTGACTCTGCACTTTTGGTATTACACGACTGGTCATGTGACTTGTCATTGCTGCCTGAAGAAATAGACAACGAACGTGGTGTTATCCGCGAAGAATGGCGTACGGGAGCCAATGCCATGCGCAGAATGTGGAAAGAATCCAACAAGCAGAAATACCCAGGCTCACAATATGCCAAACGTGATGTGATTGGTGATACTGCCATTATCAACAATTTCTCCTATCAAGCTCTCCGCGACTATTATCACAAATGGTATGGTCCTGATTTGCAGGCTATCGTAGTTGTAGGTGATATCGATGTTGACCAAATAGAGGCTAAAATCAAGGCGTTGTGGGCAGATGTTCCCGCCCGCACAAACCGTGGCGAACGCCCAATTTATGGTATTGATGACAATGTTGAACCTATTATCTCCATTGTAACTGACAAGGAAGCTCCCAATACCCGTATTGAATTGGAATTCAAGAAAGATCCGCTCCCTGCAGAATACAAACTTTCTATGGTTGGAGCTACCATCGATTGGACCAACAGTATCCTATCTACCATTATGGGATACCGCTTTGATGAATTGACTCAAAACCCGAATGCTTCATTCATCGGTGCATATGCCGGTTATAATGAACTGGTAAAATCTAAAGATGCCTTTATCATGATCAATGTTGCCAAAGATGGCAGAGAAACGGATGCATTGCGTGACCTGCTGATTGAAGCAGAACGTTTGAAACGCTATGGTGTTACCGAAAGCGAAGTGGAGCGTGCCAAGGCTGAATTTCTCCAAAACATGGAACAAGCATACAATAATCGCAACAGTAGGAAAAACATTACCTTGACTGAAGAATATATTCGTCACTATTTGGACAATGAATTCATTCCAGGCATAGAATGGGAATACCAAATGACCAAAATGATTTTTCCACAAATCACTGCAGCCATGATCAACCAGCTCGCACAACAATATGTTACTGACGAAAATCTGATTGTAAGCATTATGGCTCCTGAAAAGGAAGGTATCAATGTACCAAGCAAAGAAACAGTTCTTGCTTTATTGGATGAATGCAAAAAAGCAGAAATTGAAGCTCCCAAAGAAGAAGTAATTGACACAAACTTGATTGATAAGGCACCAAAATCCGGTAAAATCAAATCTACCAAACAAAATGAAGAATTGGGAACTACAGAATGGACGTTGAGCAATGGTGTGAAAGTGGTGATTAAACCAACTGAATTCAAACAAGATGAAATTCTGCTGAACGCTTACAGTAAAGGCGGTCTGAGCCAAGTTGCAACTGAAGACCTGCCATCTGCCATGTTTGCAGTAGATGTTGTAGAAAATAACGGTTTAGGCAAATTCTCCAGCGTTAATCTACGTAAAGCTCTTACCGGCAAGAGTATTGGCATTACCCCATCTATTGATGACTATTCCGAAGGCTTCACCGGTAATTCTTCTGTGAAGGATTTTGAAACATTACTGCAACTGGTTTATCTCTATTTTACTGCTCCACGTCAGGATGATGAAGCATTTGCATCATTGAAGAGCATCTACCACTCCAGTTTGGTAAACTATGATGCCAACCCGAAATCTGCCTTCAACGACAGTATCCAAATGACGGCAACCTGCCACAGCCCGCGTACAATATTGGTACACGCTGACATTCTTGACAAAGTTGACCAAGCTACTGCATTGCGCATATTCAAGGAACGTTTCAGCAATATTGCTGACTTCACTTTCTTCTTTACCGGTAACATTAACCCTGACGACAAGGCAACACAAGAAATGATTTGCCAATGGCTGGGTGGATTGAAAACTAAAAAATCAAGAGAAGAGCGCATTGACAACAACATCCGTTCACCTAAAGGAAAAGTGAACAACTACTTCAACCGTGAGATGGAAATCCACACAGCATCTAACCGTATCATGTATACCGGCAATATGGAATATAATTTGAACAACTTCCTGAATATGCGCATCATCGGTGAGATTTTAAGCACACGTTATCTGGAAAGTATCCGTGAAAAGGAAGGTGGCAGTTATGGCGTTGGTGTAGCTGGCTACATGGAACGTTTCCCTGAAAACAAAGCTGTATTATTGATGCAGTTTGATACAGACCCTGAAAAACAAGAGAAATTGATGGACATAATCCATCAAGAAATAATGACCATTGTTGAAAATGGACCTTTGGCTAGCGATTTGTCAAAAACCAAAGAAATCTATTTGAAAGAGTTCAAACAAAATGTAGCAGATAACCAAGACTGGTCTAACATTTTCTTACCACGCTATTATCTGTATGGCGAAAACTACCTTGCTGATTATGAAAAGGCAGTGGAAAATGTAACCGCTGAAAGCATTCAAGCTACATTGAAAGCATTGGTAGAACAAGGAAACGTAATGGAAGTGGTAATGATGCCATTATAGGTGCAATAACAAATATGAAACAAGCACCATTTTTATGGTGACTTGACAAAAACCCCGAAAGTTTTACTTCACTTTCGGGGTTTTTATTTTTATCTAAAATAGGTATCATTCAATAGTCCTTCTATAGCATCAAGTAGTATAAAATTCTATGGCTATAAATGTATAATCTGTTTCTATATGCAGAACATTAGGCGTTGAATACCTAAAGCCATAAGCATGTAGAAATAGGGAATAATGTCACATGACAGTCCGGTTTGACATCAAGAATCACATTGCAGAGCTGCCATAATAAAAAACAAGGGAGCCCTCCGGACAATGTTCCGGAAGGCTCCCGAAAGACGGCGGCTACCTACTCTCCCACTTGCGCAGTACCATCGGCGTGGCGGGGCTTAACTTCTCTGTTCGGAATG
>JADIMG010000113.1 GCA_017694875.1 Candidatus Gallipaludibacter merdavium | reverse complement strand
ACGATTTTCGCTTGTTTTCTAATTGCAACACTAAGATAAGTGAAAAATCTGACACAGCAAAATCCTGGGCAACTTTTTGTTGCTCAGGAACTTATAAATTAATTTAAATCAAAGTGTTGCGGAATTAAGGTTAGAAAAATATTTTTACGAAAATTGGATTTTGGCCAGTGCTTCTCCCACTACATAATTGCTTCCACCTATAAAAATCAAATCGTCATCGTTTGCCATGGATTTTGCTTGGGTATAGGCATCTTCAATGGATGAATAGGCATTTCCTTGCAAACCATGTTTCTGTGCTAGCATTTGCAATTCTTCTGCAAGCAAGGCACGTGGGGTAGATGCTTGTGTAAAATAATAATGTGCTTTTTGCGGCATCATACAGAGAGCTTGGTCAATGTCTTTATCTTTTACCATTCCAAATACAATGTGCAGTTCCTTGCATGGATATTGGGCTAATTGTTTTCCAACATAGTTGAGGCCATGCGCATTGTGCCCGGTGTCACATATAGTCATCGGATGGGTTGACAGCGTTTGCCATCTTCCTTTTAGGCCGGTTATGGTGCATACGTGTGCGTAACCGTCGCGAATGGCTTTGTCTGAAATGCTGCATCCTAATTCGCTCAATTTACGCAACGCAATATATGCAGTTTGTTTGTTATGCGATTGATAATCTCCATGCAGTTCACAGTTATAGGCATTCCAATCAGGCGAAACTTCTTGATCGGCAAATATGATGCTACTATTGGTTGCACGGGCTTTTTCAATGAATACCTGAGCACATTCGGCTTGTGTTTCACCAATTACAACAGGGGTGTTAGGTTTGATGATGCCTGCTTTCTCACCTGCAATAAGTGGTAGGGTATTGCCAAGAAATTCGGTATGGTCAAATCCGATATTGGTGATGACACACAAATCTGGTTCAATTACGTTGGTGCTGTCTAATCTTCCACCAAGACCTACTTCAATCACAGCTACATCCACATGTTCACGTGCAAAATAGTCCATGGCCATGGCAAAGGAATTCTCAAAGAAGGATGGTTTGATTTCTTCCATCAAATCCTTGTGTTTTTCCACAAAATCAATGACATCCGTTTCGCTGATAGCTTGTCCGTTGATACGGATGCGTTCAGAGAAATCCACCAGATGCGGTGAGGTAAACAAGCCTGTTTTATAGCCGGACTCTTGCAATGTAGCCGCTATCAGATGTGACGTGGAACCTTTTCCGTTGGTGCCGGCAATATGGATGGTTCTGATTTGTTTATGTGGATTGCCTAGGCCCTCCAACAAACGGATAATATTGTTCAAGCCGGGTTTATAGGCGGCACCTCCAATAATATGAAAGGCTGGTTGTGAGGCATATAGATATGCAAGCGTTTCTTGGTAAGTCATGATTATTTCTGTGTTTTATAAGAAACGGGAACCAAACCGATTGATTCCCGTTACATGTTAGTTTTAGTTTGGTGGTCTATGCCGTCTGTTTGCTGTGTTTCATTTCGACAATTGCTCTTGTTATCAAGTAGATTCCCCATAAAATGAAAGGAACGCTTAGCCATTGTCCCATGTTCAATACCATAAAGGATTCGAAATCTTCCTGGTTCAGCTTGATGAATTCCAGGGCAAATCTTGTTCCGAAGATACAAATCAGGAACACACCGAAAATAAGCCCATTATATCGGTAGGCCTTTTTCTTCCAGTACATCCACCAGGTGATGGCAAAGGTAATCAGACAATACAACATTTCATATATTTGTGTTGGATGGCAGGGTAGTGTGTCGCCATTGCGCACAAACAGGAAACCCCATGGCAGTGTAGTTGGATTGCCATATATTTCAGAGTTCATCAGATTGCCCAGTCGGATGCAGGCACCACATAAACAGATACCAATTACAAGGCGGTCATATATCCATATATAACCTTTTTTGAATTGTTTGTTGATAAATATACCGACTATCAGTATACCGATAGCACCGCCATGACTGGCGAGCCCTCCTTGCCAGATATACAACAATTCCCATGGATGTGTCAGATATGGGTTACCATATTTGAAGGTCATACCCAAGAATTTGACAGGTTCCGGCAATAGATGCCATTCATAAAACAGGCAATGTCCCAAGCGTGCACCGATAATTGCACCAACAACAACGTAGATAAACAGTTTGTCGGTCCATGTTTCCGGCAAATGCTCGTGCTTGTATATCTTGACTTGTGTCAAATACGTCAACCAGATACCTACTGCCCACAAAATGCCATACCAGCGTATGCTGATAGGTCCCAAGGAAATAGCTACAGGATCAACGTTCCATGTGATGAAATTCAGTATCATAAAATGGTTTCGTATTGAAAATTACATCATTTTTCCATGGCAATGTTTATATTTCTTGCCACTTCCGCACGGACATGGGTCATTTCGTCCCACTTTCTTTTCAACATGGATGGGTTCTGTGCGTTGTTTTTCGCGTGTATCCTGTTTTGAAGGGTCTGCATTGTTCTTTTCCGTGCGATATTTGCTGTAGTCTTGTCTTTTGGCCTCCTGTGCCTGACGAACTTGTTGCGGATCAGGCATAGGAATCTGACCTCTCATCAGGATGGCAATCACTTTTCTGTTGATGTTGTTAATCATCGTCTTAAACAAATTGAAGGATTCCAATTTGTAGATTAACAAGGGGTCTTTTTGCT
>JADIMG010000112.1 GCA_017694875.1 Candidatus Gallipaludibacter merdavium | reverse complement strand
CTTCAAAATATACCGTACACCCATCTGTATATTGTGTATCGGTTATGGATGCATTTTCTTCTTTCAATACTCTCATGACATCATTCATTTGAGGATAATCAAAATGAATCTTATGAGCGCATTCCACCTGGCGTTCTTCTATTTCCGCATGGTCTAAAGCATCAGCTGCCGCCTGTTTATAGGCCACAATCAAACCACCTGTTCCCAATAATATGCCTCCAAAATAACGCACAACAATGACCAATATATTCGTCAGGTTTCTACTATTGATTTGTCCTAAAATGGGGCGACCGGCCGTTCCTGATGGCTCCCCGTCGTCATTCGCGCGAAACTCGTCACGGTCTGCACCCAACATATAGGCATAACACACATGTCGGGCATCATAAAACTCTTTTCTGTAGTCCTTTAAGATATCCTTGATTTCCTCTATATGGGATACTGGAATAGCGAAAGAAAGAAACTTACTCCCTTTTTCTTTATATAACCCTTCGCTCCTATTTTTTATTGTTAAATATGATTCTGCCATCGTGGGACAAAGATAGTGAAAGGTGAGAGCAGAGGCAAATGGGAAACGAAGTTTTCAACATTTGACTGTGCCGAACATCCTATATTGTCAAAATATAGTGAAAGACAAGCGGAGTAACAAGCTCAAAACAAAATTTTGCAGCTGGTAATCCCGGGCTACCTCCCATCTTAGAGGGTGAGCGCTGAAACAAATGAAAAGCCAATTTTCAATTTGATTATGCTGAACATCATTCTATCTATAATTATTTCCTTATCTACGGGAAAGCGAGTGGATGGGCCATTGCTTCATGAACAATAAAAAAAGCCTCAGAGTATCCAACTCTGAGGCCAGTAAAATAAATTTAGTCATAGTTAATTATTGCACAACAAACTTTCTGCTTGAAGTGCCGTATTCTGTTTTCACCTTAATGATATATACCCCTTTGTTTGTCAATGGGATATGCACACTCTCTGCATTTGTCGCTCTGCCGTCATATTTTCTGCCTATCACATCATATACTTCATAGCCTTGCATGCCATCTGCGGTTATTTGCAAACCATTGTCTATATAACGAATATCCATATCAACAGTTTCGTTCTTTAGACCAGTTGTTGTCTTGCATAAGACAGCCATTGGTATGTAAATGTCGGCAGCCCCGCGTGAAGCGATTTTTATGTATGCCTCGTGCACACCTTCGTTGTTGCTTTTGAATTTCACTGTAAATGACCCGCCCGCAGAAGGCAAGGAAGTTTGTGAAAGCTCAAAATTGCTTTTATTAGCTCCTCCCACAGAGATTTTGATATCCTGTGTCAGATTATTGCCTGAGATTGTAATTGCAGTTGAATATTGTTCTACTCCAGGAGATGCAGTCATTACAATTTGCGCAGAGTCAGCCATTAGCTTTGGCAAATCGGTACGTCCCCAACTGACATCATCAATATAATAAGTCACAGCATTGTCTTCACCCATAAGTCCAATATATTTGAATGCCATGAAGAAAACATCGGCTATTGTTTCCGACTGGTTCGTCAGGTCCATGTGTATTTCGCTCCATTCCTTATTCAAATCAGGTGTCTTGGGTATGCCTGCTTCAATCTTCTGCATATATGGCACTCCTCCCTGTACATCAATATAGTACAGTTCCAGATTGGTATCATGGTCTTCAAACATAAAATCGCCCATTACGCGGAAAGTAAAAGTCTTTCCTGCAGCATTTTTATAATCAAGTGCAGGGGTTACCAACCACATTTCACCTACAATTCCATCCGGATTACTGGTTTGGTACTTATAGGAGGTAGCTTTTGCACTTCTTTCTACAATGTTGCTATCAGCATCCAAATGTTCATATCCCCACCATGGACGTTGCCATTGACGCACTACATTCTGCCAATTCTCAATCACCTGCATTTGATTATGCTGAATATTTTCAAAATTTTCATTGAGCAAAGTAGTGGGGTTAGATATATCCCAATTGAATTCTGTAGTTAACTCAGGATTCTCACCACTTCCCTCTGTAGCAACTCCTGTCAAGTCCAAAGTAACCGAAGTGGCATTTGTTGTACTGAACACCAGTTTCGAATGATAGTTGCCAGCCTGAGAGGGACGGAAGGTGATATCCACATTGCATTCCATATTTTTGGGATAGAGAGCTGCATTCACGACAAAAGCCTCACCTTCGACATGAGTAATCTGGGCTGCAATGTCATCCAGGCAATTGGCGCTGTTGAGTGTCAAATGGAAAGTGGATGACTGTTCTGCTTCTGCTGTAAATTCCGGTACTTCTGTAGGTGTCAGCGTAATGGTTGGAGTCAATGTCGGGTCAATGCAAGTGCCCTCCAAGCGCATGGTCAGATTGAGCTCCGAATGGCCTGCCACCTCAAATGCCACCATAGCCGTATGACGACCTACCGCTGTAGGTGTATAGGTGAAAATCACTTCCTGTTCTGCGGCAGTGGCTTGTGTTACAGATGAACTAAAAAATGCTGCATCAGTTCCCATAATTGTGATGGTAACAGGTGCTGTAAGATTGCTTTGATGGATAGTAAGTGCTTCAAAGTCAACAGATGTATTGATATTGGCCTGTACTTTTGGTAAAGATGTCGGCAATATTTGCAAGCTAGGTTCAGCTGTTTCCACTTTCTGTATGCTGAAATCATCAAAAAGCACTACCGCCTTTTTGGCCACCTGCAATCGGAAATAGAAAGATGTTGCGCCTTCCGGACATGTGGTTTCTATCACCTTCTCAGTCCATTCTGAAGCCGTAAAGAAGTCAGTCTTCAGAATCTGGCTGTCATGTGCCAATTCTCCATCACGGGAACTGTTCCAATAACTGGCTAATTTCACATCACCACCTGTTTGCGGTGTGAGCACTTTATACCAAATGCTGATACGATAGGTATTGCCAGGAACAAAGACAGGAGTAACAGCACTACCAATTTCCTGGTCAATATTATTGTTTTCTGTAGGCGAATTGGAATTTACTTTTAATGCCTGTTCACCACTGTGCACATCGGTTGTCTCGATTTGAGAACCTGTAGGAACACCCCAACCTTCAAATTGTGCACCAAATAGAGGACTTGAAGTTGCTTCTTCAAATCCAGGATTTTCCAATAACTCGGTTTGCGCTGTGAGCGTGAAAGCCACACAGAAAGCTGATAAAACAGATAAGATTTTTTTCATACTCAAAAAGATAAAGAGGGGTGGGAAATGTTATCCCCCACCCCTGATAACACACGTTAATTGTTTATTTTATGAGAAATTTGGTGGTATTTTCGTTCAATCTAATCAGATAGACACCTTGCTCAAGTGACAGTCTATTCATTCCAGCCGTCATGTTGCCGCCATACACTTGCTTGCCTTGAAGGTTGTAGATTTGCACCATGGTGTCTTCTTGCAAGTTTATATAAAGTGTACCTTTGTCAGTCCATATATTATCTGCTATTGTTGACTGAGGAATATCCGTCGTCGCACCTTCCACAATGATATCGGCTTTGAAGCGCGGAGAAATCAATTGACCTGTCGTGTTGCGAGAGATACCTATCACATCTGCTTTGGCAGGAATAGTTTCCCCTATTATATCAGAATTTGCAAAAAGTCCTACTTTCCCTGTTGTCCCATCTTGGGTTATTTCCACTTGTTGGGTTGAAAATGAACCTGTTGTGGAGAATGTAACATCGTTTACTCGTACCAATCGTGCCATATAATCCAACGGATTGGCTTGGAGCTCTGCCAATGTAACCAATTGTGGTTCTACTGGTTCATTTCGAATGGCAGTTCCCATCATTATTGGGTTGAAATAATATACACCCCATGAATTGGTAAGCATACCGGAAATCTTTTCCAAACGGTCACCTACTGTATAAGTTTCAGTTATCATTTCGTATGCGTCTTGTATAAACATGGCTCCCGTTTCGTCCTGCACCGTCATGGTCAAGACTCCATTCATGCTATATACATGTGTTACTACCATTTCACCTTCAACACGATATGTATTATAGTCATTTTCACCTCCATAAGCTTCCAACAAAGCCTTTATGTTGGCCACAGAAGGATTGGCATACCATGTAACTGGTATCGTCAAAGTAGCTGCATTTTCAGAGCTAACAGTAAGGTTTTGGGTAAACTCACCTGCTTGTGTTGGTGTAAGTGTAAGCGTAATATTTGCACCCGTTTCAGTCATAGCATCCTCTTTGGAAATGGTAGTAACCGAAGCAACAACATCACCGCTTAATCCATCAATGGTAATATCGCCAGTCAAATGTTCAGCTTTAATATTGATAGTTTGACTTAATTCATCGCCCACAAACGGATAACCGAAGTTTATTTCCGTTTCGTCAACAGTCAGTGTTGGCTGGTCAGTAACAGGAGGCTCTTCCAAGCCGAACAATTCGTTCCATGTATCGGCTATGCGAATAGCATCAACGATTACAGCAGAAGATTGAATACTCCAAGTTCTACGCTGACGAAGCTGTACAGATGCAAGTCCTTTTGTCACATTGATGTCAGAACCTTCTGTAGCTGTACAAAGTGAAGAATTAGCAGCTTCTGATGTAATAACAGGATTCACATACATATCTATCTGATCGTCATCAATATCAGCTGGATTTGCCGTATATTTCAATACCACTAAACAAGTAGTATTTAAGTCAAATTCTGTACTTGTTTCAGCCAAATTAGCCGTTTCTGAATTTTTAGATACCGCAAACTTCACTTTACCCATAGTACTACCTTCCTTTGCCAAAACATATACTTTTTGTGTTCCAGAAGAACCATCTGCAAATGTTGTGTTTGCATCACATAAAGAAATAAATGGTGCTGCACCTGCTTCCTGCACATTCACCAGAAAACTCATATAGAAGGTCTTGGAATCCAAACTTACAGGATTGAATGGAGTAGTCAACGCTTTCTGCAAATCTTCACTATCTTTATCTGTAAATTTCTGAAGTTGGACAGCCTTGCCCATTGCTTCTGACTGATAACCATCATAGGTCAAATTGGTAGCAGTCAGTTGAATGGGATTATCTGTATTTGTACCATACTTTACCCAGCCACCTTGATTGTAAAGTGCGCCATCATCATACGCATCAAAATTATCATCGAAATAAATAGTGGCATTAACAGAAAAAGTGAAAAGACTTACTATGCCAATTAGACAAATGTGGGGTAGAATTCTTTTTTTCATAGCTTAAATGTTTAAAATTAAATGATGTTTCGTCTGCAAACATAAGGAAAAAACATTTGCAAACAAGACTTTTATCCTCCCAATGGCATAATCTTACTTCTATTTGTGTATTTCGTTTTTTTATTAACGCATTTTGCTCTCTTCACTATACAAAATGACAGTTATAGCAAACATTTATCCGTCCAATTTGCAAAAAACAAGTCAAATCGAAAAATAAACGCATGAAATTTCATTCAAATTGTCATAATTAGTACGTTTGTACTTTTGATTCATAGCTTATAAGGTAAAAAAGTTTATCATCACATTTGTTTCTAATGCTCCTTTGCTGTATCTTTGTGGTCAAACTAATAAACTTTCCAAAAATGGAACAACAGCCTACACTTTTTAAAAGCGCCATGAAATATGGAATACCTATGGGTGGTGTCTTTTCCGTCAATTTTATACTATCCACTTTTAAAAGCCCCTTCATCAATTTTCTGACCTATTTTATTGTGTTTTTCTGCATATATCTTACTTACAGAATTACATGCAAATTCAGAGATGAACACAATAATGGAGAATTATCCTATGGGAAAGGATGGGCATTCATCGTATTGCTTTTCTTTTTCGCGGCTATCATTTCTTCTGTGGTCAAATACATTTATTTTCAGTTTATCAATCCTGATTATTTAGCCGAACTACTTAATCTGACATTATTGCAATTGGAGAAATTATCAATCAGTGAAGAAGAAATCAATATAAATGATAGTTTAGAAGCCATTCTCTCCCCCATCAATTATTCTCTCCAATATCTTTGGATTAACACCATGCTCGGTGCTCTGCTGGGAGTGATTATGGCTGCTTTTACGAAGAAAGAAAAAAGCATTTTCGAAGATTAACACGGATAAAACACAACTACATACATGGATATATCTATTGTCATACCGCTCTATAATGAAGAAGAATCATTGCCCAAGCTGTTCCAATGGATTGAACGGGTAATGACAGCTAATCACTATACATGGGAAGCTATTTTTGTTGATGATGGAAGTACAGACGGTTCCTGGAATGTCATTGTCGGATTGAAAAATGAGCATCCGCAAAATATAAGGGCTATCAAATTCAGACATAATTATGGAAAATCACCTGCTCTTTTCTGCGGTTTCCAAGCAGCAAAAGGTGATGTCGTGATTACCATGGATGCAGATTTACAAGACAGCCCCGATGAAATACCGGAATTGTACAAGATGATTACTGAACAGAATTATGACCTGGTTTCCGGATGGAAAAAGAAAAGGTATGATTCAAAATTGACAAAAAATCTGCCCTCCAAACTATATAATGCCACAGCAAGGAAAGTTACAGGATTAAAGCTGCATGACATGAATTGCGGTCTGAAAGCCTACAAAAACGTAGTAGTGAAAAACATAGAGGTTTTTGGTGAAATGCACCGATATATACCCTATTTGGCCAAAACAGCCGGTTTTACCAAAATCGGAGAAAAGGTGGTTCAACACCGCAAAAGGGAATTCGGTACTTCAAAATTCGGCATCAACCGTTTTGTCAATGGCTATCTCGACCTGATGACATTATGGTTTCTCAGCAAATTTGGGAAAAAACCCATGCATTTTTTTGGTCTGTATGGCAGTCTCATGTTCTTTTTAGGCTTTATTGCCATATTGGTGGTTGGCATAAAAAAACTATTGGCGCTCTATCACCATATTCCTGCCATATTGGTAACGGACAGTCCTTATTTTTATTTGGCAATTTTGGCCATGGTACTTGGAACCCAATTGTTTCTTGCTGGCTTTATTGCCGAACTCATTTCCAGAAACTCAACGGAAAGAAATCACTATCTTATTGAAACCGAACTATAATGGAAACACTGCTTGATATTCTCAAATACATTCTCCCGTCGATTGTTGTTCTCATTACAGCCTATGTGGTATTGCGGCGACAATCAGCGACAGAAGCTGCCCGACAAGTGTATGAAATAAGGAAAGCACAACTATCCACCACATCGCCTGTCAGGCTACGTGCATACGAGCGTTTAGCGCTTTTACTCGACAGGACGATTCCAGAAAACATGTTGCTGAACATGGACCTGCCTAATATGAATGCATTGCAGTTGCAAATACAAATGCTCGAACGTATCCGAATGGAGTATGACCACAATGCTTCGCAGCAAATTTATGTCAGCAACGAACTCTGGTTGCTTATCAAGCTGACAAAGGAGAGTCTCCTGCAATTGGTCAATACCTGTGCCTCCAATATCGATAAAGAACAGCCGGCACTCAAATTGGCAGAAATTATTATCACGGCTTATAATCACACCCCAAATCCTCCAACGGAGCAGGCACTTAGCAGATTGAAAGAAGAAATCAAACTCTTGTTTTAAACCCATTCGTACATGAACAGATATCTGTCAAATAGTATCCTCTGCATCTGCGCTTTATGCTTTGTCCTATGGCTACAGGCATGTACTCCTGACGAGCAATGCCGGAAAGAAAGCATTGTCAATATGGAAATTACATTCTATAATGATTCCACTCTCCAAAAAGCATCTGTTGACAGTATTACCATATATGGAGTGGGCAATGATTCCATACTGTACAATAATCAGAAGAGTGTATCATCCGTAGCATTACCCCTGCAAAAGACAAAGAATGAAACACAATATGTTTTTACAAACGGTACCTATACAGATACACTGACCATTGAACATACCAATACCGACAATTTCATATCCATTGAATGCGGATGTTTCGTATATCACAACATTACTAATGTATATTCCCAAAAGACATGGATTGATTCGATTGCTATCATAAATCCCGATGTAACCACCACCAATTATGAAGACGAACATTTACAAATATTTATGCGTTAGCATTGTTATGTATATCGTCTGTTCGCTGCAAACGGTCGGTGCACAAACTTCTCCCCAAAATGGAACAAAACAACAGACTCAAGTTGCTGACACCATTCCGCAAACGGGAGATGAGCAAGAGAAAAAAACAAAGATGCCCATCTATCAGGGTATAGGCATTAAATTGGATTTAGGAAACAGTTTATATGAATTGTTCTCTTCGCAACAGCAGGGTATGTCTTTTGAGGCTCTGGCTTATGTCAATCTGCTGAAACGCTATTTGCCTACATTGGAAGCTGGATATGCACAACGAACCTATATACCTGCCAATGAGGCTAAATTTAGTGGTAAAGGAGCTTTTACACGCATCGGTTGTGATTTCAACATTATGAAAAACAAGGAAATGAACAATATGTTTCTTGTTGGTGTGCGTTTTGGAATGGCAGTGCAGAATTACGACATCAGCAATTTGCAAATTAATGACAGCTATTGGAACGTCACCCAAACACTCCCTGAATATGCAGCCACACGTTTTGATTGCTGGGGCGAAGTAGTAGCAGGTGTAGAAGTTGAAATCTATAAAGGTTTCAATATGGGTTGGGCTGTGAGAATCAAAAAGTTGTTTACTCTACCCGATGAGACAACTTATCATGCAACCTATATTCCCGGATACGGATATAACGATGCGACGATGTTCACTTTTAATTACTATATTGGATATAATTTCTAAATCAACCCCAAATTATAAACACTCATGAACACAACACAAACCCTTAACCGTGCAGCTGACAACATTAGAATTCTTGCCGCAGCTGCTGTAGAAAAAGCAAAATCAGGCCACCCCGGAGGAGCAATGGGAGGAGCTGACTTTGTCAATGTCCTATACGCTGAATTTCTTGAGTACGATCCGGAGAATCCTGGTTGGGAAGGCAGAGACCGTTTCTTTCTTGACCCTGGGCACATGTCACCTATGCTGTATGGCGTTTTGGCCTGCACCGGGAAATATTCCATGGAGGATCTCAAAAATTTCCGCCAATGGGGAAGTGTAACACCCGGCCATCCGGAGGTGGATATCATGAGAGGCATTGAAAATACCTCTGGCCCATTAGGGCAAGGCCATACTTATGCTGTGGGTGCTGCGATAGCCGCCAAATTCCTACAACATAAATTCGGTAAAGACATCATGCCACAAACCATTTATGCTTTTATTTCTGATGGAGGCATACAGGAGGAAATTTCACAAGGTGCAGGAAGACTAGCCGGTCACCTTGGGCTGGATAACCTGATTATGTTTTACGATTCCAATAGCGTACAGCTATCTACCAACACAGATGTAGTGACCTCTGAAAATGTGAAAATGAAATACGAGGCATGGAATTGGCTGGTTATTGAGATTGACGGAAACAATCCGGAAGAAATCAGGCGCGCGCTCCAACAAGCCAAAGCTGAAGAAAACCGCCCTACCCTTATTATTGGTCATACGGTTATGGGGAAAGGAGTTAGAACGGCTGACGACCAGAACTTTGAGGGCCAATGCTCTACACACGGTCAACCCCTCAGCAAGAGTGGCGCATCTTTCGAACAGACGATTATCCATTTAGGTGGTGACCCGAATGACCCCTTCCGATTATTTGACGAAACAGTCGCACTCTATGAAAAACGCAAAGAAGAATTGAAAGCCATCATGGCCAAACGTTATGCAGCAAAAGCCAAATGGGAAAAAGAAAACCCTGAACTCAGCAACAAGCTCCAACAGTTCTTCAGCAAAGAGATACCTTCCATCGATTGGAACAAAATAGAACAGAAGCCCAACCAAGCTACCCGTGCAGCATCAGCAACTGTATTATCCGTATTGGCACAACAAGTGGAAAATATGATTGTTTCAAGTGCCGACCTCTCAAATTCGGACAAAACAGACGGATTTTTAAAGAAAACGCATGCCATCCAAAGAGGAGACTTTAGCGGGGCTTTCCTTCAGGCAGGCGTTTCCGAGCTAACAATGGCATGTGTCTGCATAGGTATGGCGCTTCATGGAGGTGTTATCCCTGCATGCGGTACATTCTTCGTATTTTCTGACTATATGAAACCAGCTGTAAGAATGGCAGCATTGATGGAACTACCTGTCAAGTTTATTTGGTCGCATGACGCTTTCCGCGTAGGTGAAGATGGACCTACCCACGAACCGGTGGAGCACGAAATGCAGATACGCCTCATGGAAAAACTCAAAAACCACAAAGGGCATAATTCCATGCTGGTATTGCGTCCTGCTGATGTACATGAAACTACTGTTGCTTGGAAAATGGCCATGGAAAATACGACCACACCAACCGGTTTGATTTTCAGCAGACAAAACATTAACGATTTGCCATCTACTGACTACACACTTGTAGAAAAAGGGGCATACATCGTATGTGCTGACAGCCAACAGCCCGATGTTGTTTTAGTTGCGTCCGGTTCTGAGGTATCCACATTGGCAGCCGGTGCAGAACTTTTGAGAAAAGATGGCATCAGCACACAGATTGTTTCTGTTCCATCTGAAGGTCTCTTCCGTCTGCAACCGAAGGAATATCAAGAAAAAGTACTTCCTAAAAACATCAAACGCTTCGGCCTCACAGCGGGTCTCCCAATTACCTTAGAAGGTCTGATTGGAGAGCACGGAACTGTATGGGGAATGGAAAGTTTCGGCTTTTCAGCACCCTATCCCGTTTTGGACGAGAAACTAGGATTTACGGCAGACAATGTTTACAAACAAGTAAAAGAGTTATTGAAGAAATAACATCACTACAAAACGAAACGAGAGTGTGCCCAGTGCATACTCTCGTTTCCAATAATAACCAGCGACGCTTCACCTTTATTCTTATCAATACATGAACCTATTATCAATTGTCATACTTGCTATCGGTTTAGCCGCAGACTGTTTTGCCGTTTCTGTATGCAAGGGCATGACAACTCACCAGCTTCCCTGGATGCGAGTAATACTCATGGCCTTACTCTTTGGGTTATTTCAGGGTGGTATGCCTCTCCTCACTTTTTTCCTTGGCATTGGTTTTGCCCAATATATTACCCCAATAGATCATTGGATTGCCTTTGTGCTTCTTGCCTTTATTGGTGGCAAGATGATAGTTGAGAGTTTCAAGGGCGAGGCTGAAAAGTCTTCACAAAGCTTTTCCTGGCTCACCATTCTGACTTTAGCGTTTGCTACCAGTATTGATGCACTTGCCATGGGTATCATTTTTGTACCCTATCCGCATCAGATAGCCATGGCTGTTGGTATCATTGCCGCAACCAGTTTTGTCGCTTCTCTGGCCGGTTCTTCCATCGGCTTTTTCTTCGGCAAGAAATTCAAGCTGAATGTAGAGTTGATAGGAGGCATTATATTGATAGGAATGGGGACCAAAATATTAATAGAACATCTCTTCGCATAAATATTATGGCAAAAAAACAAACTATTTTCGTATGTCAGAATTGTGGCGCCAAAGCACCCAAAGAACTCGGCCGTTGTCCGGCATGTGGCGAGTGGGGCACCTATGTTGAAGAAGTGATTGAAAAATCGACAGGCGGAAAGCTGCTGAAAGTTACTGCCCCACCCCAAACGCCCATACGCATACAGGATGTTATCAGTACGGAAGAAATCCGCATCGATACCTGCTCCAATGAACTTAACCGTGTGTTGGGTGGCGGACTTGTACCCGGTTCACTGGTGCTTATCGGTGGCGAACCGGGAATTGGAAAATCCACCCTCGTACTGCAAGTAGTACTGCAAATTCAGGGTATCAAAACGCTGTACATTTCTGGTGAGGAAAGTGTAAAGCAAATCAAACTCAGAGCAGAACGGCTCAAACAGACAGACAACAATTGCTATGTAGTCAGCGAAACATCGTTGGAAAGAATTTTTGAGCACATCCAATCCACCCAACCCAATCTGGTGATTATTGACTCCATTCAGACCATTGCCAGCGAAGCTGTAGAATCTTCGGCCGGTAGTCTCTCACAGGTAAGGGAATGTGCTGCACAACTTCTGAAATTTGCCAAAGAGAGCAATATACCCTTTTTCATCATTGGACATATCAATAAAGAAGGTAGCATAGCCGGACCAAAGATATTGGAACACATTGTAGATACGGTTTTACAGTTCGAAGGCGACCAAAATCACATGTATCGCATCCTTCGCTCCATAAAGAACCGCTTTGGAAGCACCTCAGAGCTGGGCATCTTTGAAATGCGGCAAAATGGGTTGCGTGAGGTAAGCAATCCTTCAGAACTGTTACTATCGCAAAACCACCAAGGATTGAGTGGCATAGCCATCGCTTCGGCTGTAGAAGGCATCCGACCTTTCTTGATTGAAGTACAGGCCTTGGTCAGTTCAGCTGCATACGGCACACCACAACGTTCCAGCACCGGCTTTGACCTAAGACGACTGAACATGTTGCTGGCTGTACTTGAGAAACGGGCCGGATTCAAGTTGATGCAAAAAGACGTCTTTCTGAATATTGCCGGTGGATTGCGTGTAAACGACCCAGCCATTGATTTGGCCGTATTGGCATCAGTGTTGTCATCGAGTCTTGACATCCCTATTGACCACGACATTTGCATGACAGGCGAAATTGGACTTTCTGGGGAAATACGTCCCGTCAACCGCATAGAACAACGGATTGCAGAAGCGCAAAAATTGGGATTCAAGCGCATTATCATACCACGCTATTCGAGTGAAACGCCATTGAAAAGCTCCAAAATCGAAATCACACAAGTACAGAAAGTGGAAGAAGCTTTCCGTATTTTATTCAAGAAATAATCTGACATTAGATGTTTTTTGTGAATGATGCATTGCACGGATAAAAATGATTTTGCGCCAAATTTCCAAATGATTTTGCGCCAAATTTCCAAATATATTTTTGAAAATAATTTGGAACACAAAGAAATAAGCTATCTTTGCAGAAAAATACGGTGTATGGAATATAAGAATCGAATTGCGGATCAGCTTCTGCGTGATAAATTAGAGGCGATGGGTGCTGTATTGATTGAGGGCCCTAAAGCTTGTGGTAAAACGACTACGGCTGAACAGCAAGCCAAAAGTGTTATCTATATGGATGACCCTACTAAGCAACAACAATATAGGCAAATGGCTCAAACCAATATTAGTTTTTTGCTCGAAGGGGAAACTCCTCGTTTGATTGACGAATGGCAGGAAGTTCCTCAATTTTGGGATGCTATTCGGTTTGAGGTAGACCATCGAGATGAAGACGGGCAGTTTATACTTACAGGTTCTGCCGTACCTGTCGAAGCTAAAGAAATTCATCATACTGGTACCGGAAGATACGGATGGCTTACTATGCGTCCTATGAGTTTGTGGGAATCAGGCGACTCTACAGGTGAGATAAGTTTGTCGGATTTGTTTCTTGCCCCAGATAAAATAGGAGCTGTAAATAAACTGACATTGCCTATGCTTGCATTTATAGTTTGCCGTGGAGGGTGGCCTAAGGCTTTGCTAAAGAAAACGGAAAAGGCAGCATTGTTGCAGGCGACAGAATATTATAAGGCCATTACAAATAGTGATATATCACGGGTTGATAATGTGAAACGAAATGCAGAACGGGCAAGGAGAATTATGCGTTCTTATGCCAGACATCAAGGTTCTCAAGCAAGTATTGCTACAATTCTTGCCGATATATCAACAAACGAACCAGAGAATGTTAGTGATGAAACGATAGATGCATACCTTACTGCTTTACAGAAAATATTTGTAATTGAGGATATGCCGGCATGGAATCCCAACTTGAGAAGTAAAACTGCAGTTCGCACATCGGATACAAGGTATTATGTCGATCCTTCTATTGGTGTGGCTGCTCTTGGTTTAGGCCCTAATGATTTGATTAACGACTTAAATACATTTGGGCTGTTTTTTGAAACGATGTGTATTCGAGATCTTAGGGTTTATGCAGATGCTTTAGATGGTTCTGTGTATCATTATAGAGACAAGAACGGTTTGGAATGTGATGCTGTGGTACATTTGCGTAATGGGGCGTATGGTCTTATTGAAATAAAATTGGGTGGAGAGAAATTGATTGATGATGGTGCAAAAACATTACTGGCACTTTCAAATATCATAGACACCTCCCAAATGAAAGCCCCTGCCTTTTGTATGGTGTTGACTGGTGTTGGCGATTTTGCCTATAAGCGAACGGATGGAGTATATGTTGTGCCGATTGGATGCTTGAAAAATTAAATTATTCGGTAAAGAACCACCTACCCCACTTGTAATGCTATTTGTTTTTGCATTGCTGTTGTGATGAAACAAATGCGAGAGTGTTTGTCTGATACATTATACCATCAATTCGCACCATATAATTCAATAAGCTTACACGATTGCAACACTAGTTATATTCTTCAGCCACATATCGCATGCTATCATATCA